>CAYNVK010000425.1:0-3702 GCA_964400395.1 uncultured Lentimicrobiaceae bacterium
CACGCCGTACTGATCAACGATCACGTCGCGAACAGCATCGGCACGGCGCTGCGAAAGCGCTTCGTTGTATGCATCCGATCCCCGCGAATCGGTATGAGAACCCAACTCTATTGAAATGGTGGTTTCCTTCATGGTTTTTACCACCTTATCGAGTTCGATAGCTGCATCAGGACGAATAAAGGATTTATCCAGATCGTAATAAATATTTTCCAATTTAATAACCCGGTTAACTTCCAGTTTATCGAGCAGCAGATCACGGGGAATAACCTGCGACCTCACTTTGTCGGCATCTAGTTGTAAAAATGGCAGACAGTCGGAAAGATAATTCAGCTTGGTTGCCTTAATAACATAGCTGGCATCAGGCTCAATTATCGATTTAAATAAGCCGTCGCTGTTGGTAACCAATAGTTTTACAACACCTGTTTTGTTATTAAGCATATAAACTGTTGCCCCCTCAACCGGCGCCATTGAATTTTTATCTTTCACATAGCCTGATACGGTTAGAGGTTCCGGAACAGGGATAATTACAGGTTTTGATTCAACAACCGGTTTTGTTTCCGGTACAACCGGTAAGCAGTTAAATGCGTATATATCGTCACTTCCGAGTCCGCCGGGGCGATTGCTGCTAAAAAACCCCTTCGTGTTTTCGGGATTTGCAACAAAACTAAAATCGTCGTACGATGAATTTACCGGTCTTTTTAGGTTTTGCGGAGTTTGCCATTGGCCATTCATTTTAGTGGCAACAAACACATCCATTCCACCATAACCCGGTAATCCGTTCGAGGCAAAATAGAGGATAGAGTCGTTCAGTGCGAAAGGAAAGGCTTCGTTGCCGGAAGTATTCACATCCTGACCTGCATTTACCGGATCACTCCATTTGTCGGTTTGCCAGGTGCAATACCAAATATCGAAAGCGCCGAAACCACCCGGCATATCCGACGAAAAGAATATCGTTTTACCATCGGCAGTCAGGCTGGGATGTGCAACAGAGTAGGAATCGCTGTTCAGGAAAAAAGGTTTTTCGTTCGTCCAGCCATTACCCTTATTGCCGGCAGAAAATATTTTGAGCATGTGCGTTTTTATCTGATCTTTTTTAGCGGCCTTATCATTGTACGACCGGGTAAAATACATCACAGCATAGTCAGCCGAAAAAGCCGGAGAAGCATCGTGGTAAGTCCTGTTAATGTTTTTCGAAATGGGATTGGGCTTCTGTGTGGAGCCGAAAGGATCATCAGGGTTATCCTTTTTGGCAAAATACATGTCGTGGTAATCATGATTCGTCCAGCCATAAACGGGGCTTTCGAGCAGGTTTTCCTTGCGGTCGGAGGTAAAAATAATACCATCCTTATAATTTATGGGTGAAAAGTCAGACCATTTTGAATTCAGCGACGCCAGGTTTTTTATTTCAAACGCTTCGGGCAAGCTATCCCACTGGCCGGGCAAATTACAGGCATTGGCAAACATCAGTCCGCGTGGGTCGGCAGGAACCAGCCGGCTATATTCAAGGAAATCCATCCTGGCCTTTTCATACTCACCTTTGCCCTGTAAAGCCTGACCCAGGTACAGGTAGTTCAGCGGGTCAGTACTGTCCGACTGAACCACTTTACTGTACCATTCAGCTGCTTTATCAACATCATTGGTTAAGCGGTAACAATCGGCAAGCCTGGCCGAGGCTTCCCGCAGCAGCGCCGGATCGCTCTCCTTTGCTACCACTTTCAGGTATAAAGGGATGGCTTCGGAATAGCGATAAAGGCTGAACATTTTATTGGCAGAATGTAGCTGGGCATTTGCAGGTTGCAGGAACGCCACCATACAGAGGGAAATAAATATGATACGGATTGTTTTCATTGCAGGATATTTGATGTGTTGCTGCATACGCTTTTGGGTCCTGAAATTGCCGGATCCAGGCAGAATGAATTGATTTGTTTGGTTAGAAATAACGGGGGTTGAGCATACGGCCTTTCATCAGGTCGATATCGAAACCGATATGTATTTCATGAGAGCCTTTGTTGTAGGTCATCAAGTCGTTGAACCAGATGTCGTACGAATACCCGATACGCAGGTTATGCCCGATATTTAATTCGGTTAACAACACAAGAGCCTCTTTCGATCTGTAAGCAGCACCAAGCCAAATGGTATTTTTGAAAAGGAAATTTGCATCCAGTTCGAACTGCATGGGGGCATTGTCGACAAATTTCAATAAAAATGATGGCCTGAAAACCACGGATTCACTGATCGGGTGTGCATAACCTCCCATGACAAAGAAATGACGCATGAGCTTTGAGTATGTTGATGTACCATCATTTACCGTCATGCCGTATTCGTTTTGCAGAAGCTGGGTGGAGGAAACACCGCCATAAAACCTGTTTGTTGAATAAAATACGCCCAAACTGGCATCGGGGGTAAATTTGGTTTTTCCCTGCCCCTGGAGGGTAACAGCCGGATCATCCATATCGAGTTTATTCCAGTCAATATCAATATGGCTAAACCCGGCATGAAGTCCAAAGGCCAGCGTGCCCTTATCCATTTTGATCCTGTAGGCATACGTACCCATAAATCCCTGGTCGCTCGATGGACCCAGAACATCAGAATAGGCGTAGAACCCAAGCCCCATTTTTGCATTTTTCAACGGGGCATGCCCGCTGAAAGTAAGTGTGCGTGGGGCACCCTCAATGCCTACCCACTGGTAGCGGTTCAGCAAGTCGAAAGCCAACACATCCCTGCTGCCGGCATATGCCGGGTTAATAACCAGTTTGTTGAACATATACTGGCTGAACATCGCATTTTGCTGCGCATGAGCTGCTGCTCCGGCAATGATGAATATTAAAAGAAATAGCTTTTTCATAATTCCTGATTTAAATAATCCGTTTTGAATTTCACTGTCCTAATTATTGGCAGTTTCGAAATGCAACACCGGCGTTTTCAACTTATTTTTTTTAATCCCTTTAATTATTTCGAACTGGTAATATAAATCCAGCCCTGAGCCGTTTTATGTCCTTTTATCTCGAGTATATAATAATAGGTTCCGTCGGGAAGGTATTCATTGTTCTTATAGGTGCCATCCCAGCTTACGTCCGTATTATTATAGTGATTTGCTTCATAGATGACATCGCCCCAGCGGTTGAAGATTTTTACCCGGTTATCCGGAAATGCTTCAATTCCTTCAATTGCCCATACATCGTTGATACCGTCTTTGTTTTTTGGAGTCAAAGTGCGCGAAATAACCAGGTTATCTTCCGTAGGCGCTGGCCTGACGGTAATATAAACTTTTGCGTCATCACATTTCGACGGGGTTCCGTTATCACATATGGTGTAGCACAGGCTATCACTGCCCGAGAATTCAGCATACGGGGTGTACGTAATGGAGCCGTCATTGTTGATTACAGCCGTTCCATTTCGCGGATCAGCGCAAAGCGAAACCTGCAGCAATCCGTTTTCGGGATCTTGATCATTGGCAAGTACCTGAATTATAACCGACGATTGATATTCAACCGAATCGTAATCATTGGCGGCTACAGGTGGCTGATTGATCGCGCCACTGATAATAGTAATGGCTACCGACGCTAAAGAGCAATCAAGATCTTTATCACATAACTGGTATGTAAACAGATCACTTCCCGAATAATTCGCTGCCGGTGTGTAGATAAAGGTGCCGTCGGGGTTCATGGTAACGGTGCCGTGGGTGGCTCCGCCGTTTATGCC
>CAYNVK010000426.1:0-3698 GCA_964400395.1 uncultured Lentimicrobiaceae bacterium
ACCGGGAAATATTTTTATTTACCCTTGAAAATGAAAATGGGATGAAAGTAAAAATCATCAATTACGGGGGAACCATTATTTCACTTGAAGTACCTGATAACAAAGGGTTAACGGCTGATGTTGTTATGGGCCTCCCGACCTGGGAAGACTGGATTGAAAATCCATACTATTTTAATTGTATCGTTGGCCGGACCTGCAACAGGATAGGTGGCGCTAAATTTTCGATTAACGGAATCGAGTACAAGGTTTCAGCAAATCAGGGAGAAGTTTCACTGCACGGAGGTTTCGAAGGTTTTCACAAAAAAGTTTGGGAAGCCAATATCATTGAAAAACAGGATTATATAAGTCTTGAATTGTCGTACCTGAGTAAAGATGGCGAAGAAGGTTTCCCCGGAAACCTGGAAGTAAAGGCTGTTTATACCCTGAGTAAAGAAAATGAACTCAGCCTTGAGTTTTATGCTACAACGGATAAAGTTACCCCGGTAAACCTGACCAGCCATGGGTATTTTAACCTGGCAGGCGAAGGTTCGGGCGAAGTATACGACACTGAACTGGAAATATTTGCCGACCAGATTACCACTACCGACAACAACTGTGTACCAACCGGTGAATTTACTGACGTTGCCGGAACACCATTTGATTTCACATCGCCACGCAGCATTGGCGAAAGAATTAAGCAGCTGCACATGGGCTATGACGATAATTATGTATTGAGAAATAAAACGGGTGCTTTAACCCTTGCAGCACGTGCTTTCGAGCCAAAAACAGGTCGGCTGATGGAAGTATTTACTGCTGAGCCCGGCGTTCAGTTATATACTTCGAACTGGTTTGATGGCAGCCTTACGGCGAAATGTGGTAAACCCCATACTGCCCATACCGCCTTCTGTCTCGAAACCCAGCACTATCCTGATTCAATGAATCATCCGCATTTCCCTGATGTGTTGCTTCGTCCCGGGAATACATTCTACTCAAAAACCCTGTGGAAATTCACAATCCGGTAAACTTCGTCCTAAGTTTTCAAGAAGCCTTAAGCATTTACGATCTGGCAAAACAGACGAATTTAAGCGAACGATCATAAGTTATGCTTGATTTTGCTTGAGTTAACAAACCGTTAATTTCGCTTAAACCTAATTCATTCCATTTTCGTTGCTATTCGTGGTTTCAATACCCGCTGTTTCCTTTTGTTTTTAGGGAAAAGCTTCCCATTTTAAATCCTCATTCCCAAAACAGGACATTCAAAATAAAAAATTTCTTAACCATATTGCTATATATCTGTTTATCAGATATATAGGCTATTTGGCATGATTTTTTAGAATAATGCAGTGTTAAAAGCAATGAAACTCGTCTTTTAACTGAACTCGTATGCTTTCTTTACTCGTAAACCACTATAAATCATATAGCATGGAAGCATACAATATTACATCGGCTACTCGTTTTTCTTGGAGTTCAAACAAGGGAATCATTCCATTTCAGGACAAAAAATCTGTTCTTCCTCCAAGTTTAATTGTCTCTTTGTTACTCAGGATTAATTGCCTGAGTATTTCCACCATATTCATCGTATTATTTTTACTCCAATTGCAAGTTTGAAGCATCAAATAACGGCGTATTTTACAAATAGTATTTACAGCACCATTCATAAACTAGTTCTACCCGCTACACGAAATAAAATCTCCTTGTCATGAAAAACTATTATCAGATACAATCAAAAATCATACAGCTAGCATTCAAAAACCAGCACTTCACACTTAACAGGATACATTTCAGCCTATTGGTCATGCTGATACTCATGCTGTCGGGTGGTCGGATAAATGCACAGATTGATACAGTGATCATTGCGGCTGATTATTGTAGTGTTCCGGGATCGGTGCAGCTAACAGCAACTCCGAGCCCTGCCTCAGCCAGTTATTCCTACTCCTGGAATACAAATCCGGTGCAGACCAGCCCGGTAATATTCATTAACGAAGCGGGAAATTATATTGTTACAGTAAATGACGGATCAGGAAATGAAAAATCTGCTTCTTTTGTTGTTTCTGCTAACCTGGTATTTAATGGAGATTTTGAACTCGGGAATACCGGGTTTACCTCATCTTATCTGTATGTTGCTCCTGCTCCCGCTGCACTTGAACCTGAAAACAGGTATACTATCGATTGGGATCCACATTACAGTCATAAATTTTTCTGGGGTAGAGATCATACCACAAATTCAGGTAATTTCATGATTGTGAACGGAGTAGATCAGAGTGCTACGGTATGGTCGCAACAGATTAACGGGATATTGCCCAATACCGATTACTATTTTTCGGCTTATGGTATTAGCCTGAATAGTTCACAGCCTTTTGCCAATTTACAGTTTAGCATTAACGGTAGCCAGGTAGGATCCATCACCGGACCTTTACCTCCACATGAGTCAGGCAATAACCCACCTTATGAATGGGTCCAATTTTATGGCACATGGAATTCAGGAAATAATACATCTGCCAATCTAAGCATCACAGATCTTGAGCCCTCGTTAAAAGGTAATGATTTTGGACTGGATGACATTTCCTTTGGTACTTTAACCCCATTTCCTTTGTCATTAGACGCCCAATCGAACACGCCTTGCGAAGGCGATTTTCTGCAGCTTACATCAACGATATCGGGCGGTCGTCCCCCGTTTACTTATACCTGGAACGGACCTAACGGGTTTGTTTCCAATGAGGCCAATCCTGTAATTTACAATGTAACACAGGCTACTGCCGGCACTTATACGTTAAAAGTGACTGATGCAAATAGCTGTCTGCCCGTTTCAAAAGATGTTGTTGTTTCGGTAAATCCACCCTCGGTTGGCGGAACTGTTACCGGAGGATCGGATATTTGCAGCGGGGCCAACAGTGCATTATTGACACTGAGCGGGCACACAGGTTCAGTGGTTAAATGGCAAAGATCGGTTGCGCCATTCTTAATCTGGACTGATATTGCTAACAATGTTAAAACATATACTTCAGGTCCGCTCACTGAAACCACCCGTTTCAGGGCCGTTGTTCAGCTGGGTAGTTGCAGCGAGGCAAACTCGGGATATACTACAGTAAACGTTGAAAATACTGCGCCGGTCATCAGCAAGCAAGCCGAAAACAAAACGGTTGAATGCGACGGAAATGAAAATATAAATGACTTAAATGCCTGGCTGGCATCAAACGGAGGCGCTGAAGCAACCGACAACAGTTCGGCAGTGAGCTGGACAAATGATTTCTCGACAATTTCAGTGGTTTGCGGCAAAAGCGGTTCAGCAGTTGTAACTTTCACAGCAAAAGATGCATGCGGAAATGCTTCAATCACATCAGCTATTTTCACGATTATTGATAGTACGCCACCTGTTATTTCAGCATTACCTGCACCATCGATCATCAACTGCCCTGCAGTTCCTGAATTTGCCGCTGCTACAGCCACAGATGAATGTTCGGCCAATGTTACCTTAACATTCGAAGATGTAAAAACAGATGGAAGCTGCGCCGGATCGTATAGCATTACCCGCACCTGGACGGCTACCGATGCCTGCGGAAATTCATCGAAAGCATCGCAAACCATAAATGTACAGGATGTTACGGCACCGGTGATTGCCGATTTACCTGCACCATCAACCATCAACTGCCCTGCAGTTCCTGAGTTTGCCGCTGCTACAGCCACAGATGAATGTTCGGCCAATGTTACCTTAACATTCG
>CAYNVK010000427.1:0-3690 GCA_964400395.1 uncultured Lentimicrobiaceae bacterium
TAGAGGTTTGCAATGCTGCCATCAGCCGGTTCCCCGAAAGTTATGGTGCCAGTAACTGCCGGGCGTTGATTGAAAATATTAAATTACCTGCTTTGTCCATTACGGGCAGCTATGCTTCAGTGCCTGGAAAGCCCACGCTTGCACTTGTGAAATATAAAAACACGGCGAAGATATTTCTGCGTCTTATAAAAATGGATCCTGAAGCTGACCGCCAATTTATGCTCCTTCCGCAGGACGAACGGCTGGCAAAATACAGGGCCATGAAACCCGAAAAATCGTGGGAACAATCACTACCCGACCCAGGCGACTACCGCAGTCATTCAGCCGAAATCCGTTTGCCGGCAACAGCAACAGGGTATTATGTTTTACTGGCCAGCAACAATGCAGCTTTCCCGGCTGCATCAGCCCTGGTAACGTCAATGAATCTCTGGAAGACCAATATCAGTTTCCTAAGCCGGAATAGCCAGGGTAATACCGAGGTAGCCGTGATTCACCGCGAAACAGGGCAGCCACTCAATGGTGTGAAAGTACAGGTTTTTACACGCGATTACGATCCACGCCAACGCAAATACACAAGCATTGCAGGCAAAACATACGTTACCGACAAAGCAGGCATGGTTACCATACCTGTTAAAAGCACCGGTAAACGCTACAGCAGTTATAACCTGGTGTTTACCACAAAAGGAGATAAGCTGATCCCTGAAAACTATTTTACGAGCTATGTTAATGATCCCGAAATACCAAGGGCTATAACCCAGACTCGTTTTTTTACCGACCGCGCTATTTATCGTCCCGGGCAAACCATCTTTTTTAAAGGAATTACCCTTGAAAAAAATGCTGACGATGTAAAAATAAAACCCGGGTATAAAACTGAGGTTTCATTCATGGATGTCAACGGTCAGTTAATAGCTAAACAGCTGCTTACCACCAACGATTTTGGTTCGTTCAGCGGAAGCTTTACCGCACCGCAGGGCACACTTACCGGTCAAATGACGATTGAAAGCAGGGATGGATCGGTTACGGTACAGGTTGAAGAATATAAACGGCCGAAATTCGAAGTGGCTTTTGAACCGGTAAAAGGCTTGTATAAACTGGGCGAAACCATTACTGCCAAAGGGAAAGCTATTGCTTACGCCGGAAGTACGGTTGCGGATGCAAAAGTCACATACCGGGTTGTGCGGCAGGCACATTTCCCATATTGGTGGTGGGGATGGCGCGGCATGCCAACTTCTGACCAGATGGAAATTACCAACGGCGAAACCACTACTGCTGCCGACGGATCATTTTCGGTAACATTCGAAGCTATTCCTGATCTATCGGTCGACCGCAGCACATTGCCCGTGTTTACCTATACCGTGTATGCCGATGTAGCCGATATAAACGGTGAAACCCATAGCAGCGAAACCGGTATTTCGGTGGGGTACAAAGCCCTTTTATTAAACACTGACATAACGGATGAAATAAACCTGGAAAAAGGTTTTAAATTTTCGCTTTCAGCCACCAACCTGAATAGCGAAAAACAGGCTGTTAAAGGCATTGTTACTATTTCAAAGTTACGCAAACCAGGCCAGGTTTACTTTTCGCGCAAATGGCAGCGCCCCGACCAGTTTACCATGACCAAAGCTGAATTTGAGAAAGATTTCCCCGGCGAAGTGTATAAAGATGAAGATGATATCAGCACCTGGGCTTTGGAAAAAGCTGTTTTTTCGACTGGATTCGATTCCGGATCCGATTCCGTTTTTAAACCGCTCAATGCATTAACACCCGGTATGTTCCTGGCTGAAATAAAAGCCAAAGATGCCTTTGGCGAAGAAGTTATTTATAAAAAATATTTCAACACTTTTGAGCCAAAGTCCACCAAAACAGAAGCGGTTTCACCCGCATTCTTCACCTTGCTAACACCCATGGTTGAACCGGGTCAGGATGCAAAATTTGTTATCGGTACACCCTTCAAAAAAGCTTATCTTGTTTATGAAGTACTGTTTAAAGACAAGGTCGTTAACCGCGAAATTCTTACCCTGAATAATGAGCAAAAACTGATCAGCATCCCGGTAAAAGAAGAGTACCGCGGCAACTTTGCCATCAACCTCACATTTGTGCTGAACAATCGCTCCTTTTTACTCAGCAGCATAATAACAGTTCCTTATACTGATAAAAAACTCGATATCAGCTTTGCTACCTTCCGTAACAAGCTGTTGCCCGGGCAGGAAGAGGAATGGCAAATCACACTTCGCGACAGCAAAGGCGAAAAAGCCGCCGCCGAAATGCTTGCCGGTATGTACGATGCCTCGCTGGATGCATTTATGCCACACAGCTGGTATTTCAATATTTTCAGGTCAGGCAACAACACCATGCCCTGGGACGACAGCCAGAATTTCGATACCAAAATATCCGACCTGTTTTACTATCCTGAGTCTATGGATTTCCAGGAAGCCCGGCAGTACGATGCCTTAAACTGGTTTGGTTTTAATTACGGTTATTCACGTGGCAGGATGAGGTATATGATGAAAAGTGAAGCACTTGATGCAAGCACAGAAAATAAAAATATCCCACCCCCTCCGCCTCCTCCAGGCATGACAATTGAAAAGCAAGATTCCCGGTTACCTGATTCTATAGCAGTTGCCTTAGCTGAAAATTTAGAAACTGAAGAAATTTTAGAAAATGAAGAAATTTCAGAATTTAGGAGGATAAATAACGTTCCAAATATCCAGATCCGCAAAGACTTTAACGAAACCGCCTTTTTTTACCCTCAACTTTCGACCAATGAAAAAGGTGACGTAGTGATCCGCTTTACAGCCCCCGAAGCCCTTACCCGTTGGAAAATGATGGGCCTGGCGTATACCAAAGACCTGAAATACGGGCAGGTAGAAAAAACGCTGGTTACCCAAAAGGACCTGATGCTGTTCACCAATGCACCAAGGTTTTTGCGTGAAGGCGACAACATGGATTTTGCGGCCAAAATTTCCAACATCAGCGACAGCGATTTAACGGGCTCAGCCGAGTTGCATTTCTTTGATGCCTTCACCATGAAACCTGTGGATGATCTTTTGGGCTTAACCCGTACAAGTATTCCTTTCGCTGTTAATAAAGGCCTGAGTGCGCCAGTAAGCTGGAACATCAGTATTCCCGAGGGTTTACAGGCAGTTGTTTATCGCATTACAGCCGCAGCAGGCGCTTTCAGCGATGGCGAAGAAGCCGCCATTCCGGTGCTCACCAACCGCATGCTGGTTACCGAATCGTTGCCATTGCCGGTAAACGGGATGCAGCAAAAGAAATTCAAATTCGAAAAATTGCTGAATTCAGGCAAATCCGGTTCAACACTTCGCAACTACAGGCTTACACTCGAATATACATCGAACCCGGCCTGGTATGCCGTGCAGGCGCTGCCTTACCTGATGGAATACCCTTACGAATGTTCCGAACAGGTTTTCAGCCGATATTATGCCAACAGCCTTGCCACCCATATTGCCAACAGCGATACCAGGATAAAAGCTGTGTTCGAAAGCTGGAAAACCATTTCGCCCGACGCCCTGAAATCGAACCTCGAAAAAAACGAAGAACTGAAATCGGTGTTGCTGCAGGAAAGCCCCTGGGTGCGCGAAGCAACCAACGAGAGCGATCGTAAGCAGCGGCTGGCACTGCTCTTCGACCTCAACCGCATGGCATCAGAGCAAACCCTGGCATTGAAAA
>CAYNVK010000428.1:0-3689 GCA_964400395.1 uncultured Lentimicrobiaceae bacterium
GGTTACTCCGGCCGAAACCATGGAAGTGCTCGATAAACTATTAAATGAAGGTTATCCGCTTGAAGAAGTGAAGGCCGGGGTAGGGAAAATTATCAATATTTTCTTTAAATCGCTCAACGCACAGGCGTGGAGCAAACCTGCCAAAGGGCATTTCCTGTACTATATGATGCTCGAAAATGCGGAAGTTAAAAAGCTGATGAACCAGGTAAGGACTGTTACAAAGAGAATTTTTCATGGGAAAAATGAAAGCATTCCTGATCTGATCGCCTTAATGAAACAACTGCTCGAAAAACTGAAGAAGTATGAGCTTCATTATATCAAAAAGGAAAATATCCTTTTCCCATATATCGAACAGACTTTTCCCCAATATCGCTGCCTGCAGATCATGTGGTCCTTTCACGATGATTTCAGGCAAAGCCTCAAAAAAATGGACGAAATTTTGAGTTCAGCCATTCCCGATCTGGATATGCTGAATAAAGAACTGGGCAAGCTTTTCTTTGTGGTGCTTCCTGTTATTTTCAGGGAGGAGCAGATTGTTTTCCCGGTTGCCCTGCGGGTAATTCCAGATGATCAATGGGCCAATATGCTTACCCAAAGTGCCGAAATAGGATGGTGTTACATCGAACAGCCTCAAATAACCATACAACCAAAAGTTAGCCAACAGATTATGAACGATCAAATAGACCTGGAGACCGGAATCCTGTTTCCCGAACAAATAAAACTCATGCTCGATACACTTCCGGTTGATGTTACATTTATTGATGAGCATGATGAAGTGCGTTATTTTTCAGGAGGAAAGCATCGCATTTTTTCGAGGGTGAACGCTATTATCGGGCGTAAAGTGCAAAACTGCCATCCCACCGACAGCGTGTACCTGGTAAATAAAATTATTAAGGCATTCAGAGACGGAGAAAAAGATCATGCCGATTTCTGGATTCAGATGGGTGGAAAATTTATACATATCCGGTATTTCGCCGTACGCAACCAAACCGGCGACTACAAAGGAACCATCGAAGTAAGCCAGGATGTAACTGAAATAAGGTCGTTAAAAGGCGAACAAAAATTGCTGGACTGGAAAAACTAAGCCGAACTCCCTTTTTCGGAAACCATTATCATGTATGCTGATACGGATTGGTTTTCATTGGTAAAACGAACCATTCCTGTTTGATTCAGGCTTAGTGCTCATATTCCACTTCTTCGCCAAGCCACCTGAAGTTAGCAGCTACTTTACCGATACACCCAACAGACTAAAACTATTTGACCTTGACAATCACTTTTCCTTTGGCACGACCACTTTCTACATAAGACATAGCTTCGTTTGTTTGTTCAAACGGGAAAATCTTATCAACTACAGGACGAATTACATCGGTATCAATCAGCTTTCCGATTTCCGACAGCTGTTTTCCATTGGCTTGCATAAACAGAAACGAATAGTCAACATTGAGTTTCTTTGCTTGTTTTCTGACCTTGTTGCTTAAAAAGAAAATCACTGTTTTCATAAACCACGACAAACCGATTTCTTTTGCAAAAGCCATATCAGGCGGGCCTGAAATAGAAATTACCTTTCCACCAGGCTTTACAATTCGCAACGACTTTTCAAGTGTTTTTGCGTCCTGGCTGTTCAGTACCAAATCGTAATCCTTCAGTATAGTTTCAAAATCCTGCGTTTTGTAATCAATCACAACATCAGCACCCAAACTTTTTACCAATGCAATATTGTTTGTGCTTGTTGTTGTAGCAACAGTTGCGCCCAAATGTTTTGCTAACTGAATGGCAAATGTGCCAACGCCTCCAGAACCTGCCTGTATAAAAACCTTTTGTCCTTTTTTCAGCTTTGCTTTTTCAACCAGTGCTTGCCAGGCAGTTAAACCAACCAATGGTATGGATGCTGCCTCTTCCATGGAAATATTTTTTGGTTTAAGTGCTGCATCTTTTTCATTTATTGAAATGTATTCAGCAAAAGTTCCAATGCTGTGGTCTGCTGGTCTTGCATACACTTCATCACCCACTTTAAATTTCTTAACTCCTGAACCAACTTTTGTTACAACACCTGCAACATCGTGTCCTAAAGTAAATGGTGTTTTATACGGTAGTACCAGTTTGAATTCTCCGCTCTTGACTTTTGAATCAATAAGGTTTACACCGGCAGCATACACCTGAACCAAAATGTCATTTTCTTTTAGTGTTGGCTCTGCTATTACTTCCAATTGTAGTTTATCTTTTTTGCTGTATCGTTTAACTATAAATGCTTTCATAATGAGTTCTGATTTATTTTATGATTGATTTTTGATTTTAATTTCTCTTTTTACTTCGTTAAAAATTCAATTGCTTGGGGTATAAATTCTTTGTGGTATTGAAAGATTCCACCATGACCGGCGTTAGGATAAATTTTTAGTTGGGCATTTGGAAAACGCTTTGCTAAATCATAAGAATTGGGCGTTGGTACCATTCTGTCAGCATCACCATTGGCAATAAATACCGGATGTTTGAAAACACTCAAATCGGCCGGTTGGTCATGCCCCCATATTTCAATGGCTTTAAGTTGCGCTTTGAGCACACTTAATTTTACTTTTTTATCACGGTTTTCTGTTCTCTCTTTTAATCGTTTCAGAAAATCACGGGCAGCAGCTTTACCCACTTTATTTTGTGTAAAGAATAAATAAAATTTAGGGTCTCTGAATGTAATTAGCCCTTTGAAAATATCCTTATAAGTTAAACCAACAACATCGCTTATACCTTGTCCACCTCTTGGACCTGTACCTGCAAGTATAGCTTTACGCACTAACTGTGGTTCTGCCAAAAGTATTTCCTGAGTAATAAAACCACCCATTGAGAATGCTAAAATATCAACTTGATTGTAACCCAACGCATGAATAAATGCAATCCCATCTTTTGCCATATCGGGAAGACTTGTTCCTTGCTTGCCAGTGGTAGCACCTACACCACGATAGTCAAATGAAATAATTTGACGATGTGCAGCAATGGCATCCATAATTCTTGGGTCGCAGTTATCAAGATTTGCTGTTAAATGGTTGAAGTAAATAACAGGTATATCGCCATCTTTACCGTACGACCGGTATGCGAATTTTATTCCATTTGCTTCCACAAACTGAGTGGGGACTGTAGCGTAGGTGTAAATATTTTTGTTGACCATTTTATTTCTATTTAGTTATTAATTTGTAATTTTGCTTGCAAATTGCAAGTGCAAAGATACAAACAACTTTTAATATGCAAGTTGTTTTTTCAAAATACTTTAAAATTATTTTATGGAAACAAGTAAAAAAAGGTCAGACTGCCCATTGAGTTGTTCGCTTGACGTATATGGCGACAAGTGGTCGTTACTCATTATCAGAGATCTGATGTTCGGGAATAAGTGTACCTATAATGACTTTTTGAAATCGGAAGAAGGTATTGCAACTAATATTTTAGCGTCAAGACTAAAGGGTCTTGAAGAAAATGGTATAATTGAAAAACTAGCACATCCTGACAGTAAAGCAAAAAAACTTTACAGGCTAACACCAAAAGGAATTGACTTGTTGCCTATCCTAATGGAAGTTTACATTTGGGCAGATAAATATTTTACTATGCCAGCGGACCTAAAAGCGATAATTAAGGAAGCTAAAAAAGACAAGGACAAATTTGTAAAGCAGTTTACGAAAGAAATGAAAAACCAAATGACCAGGAAAAAC
>CAYNVK010000429.1:0-3646 GCA_964400395.1 uncultured Lentimicrobiaceae bacterium
CAGATAAAAACATAGTATTCAGCGTTCCCAGCGGAAATTTCGGCAACCTTACCTCGGGCCTTATTGCAAAAAAAATGGGGCTGCCGGTGCACCGGTTTATAGCTTCGACCAATCGCAACCGGGTGGTTCCCGATTACCTGAGCAGCGGAAATTATTTACCCAAACAAACCCATCATACCATTACAAACGCTATGGATGTTGGCGATCCGAGTAATTTCCCACGTATGCTCGAAATATACGGCAAACAACATCCGGCCATGGCCAGCGATATAGATGGTTATTGGTTTACCGACGACGAAACACGCTCAGCTATGGCCATTTTGCAGAACAAATACACCTACCAGGCGGATCCGCATGGCGCTGTTGCTTTTGCCGGATTACTGAAATCAGGCTTGCTTGCAGTGAATACGGGCATTTTCCTCGAAACGGCCCACCCTGCGAAATTCCCTGAAGAGGTAGAAAAATCAACGAACACCGGAGTAAAAATACCCGATTCGCTGCAGGAAGTGATGAAACGTGAAAAACAATCGCTGAGGATGGAGAATAAATATATAAATCTGGTTGAAGTACTCAGGCAAATGTAAAGATAACAATGCTGTTAACTTTTACTTCATGATGATGACCCCAACCAGCAGCCCTACTCCTACCCCACAAATGCCAACCAGTAGTTTCTGCCCTTTGGAGTTCCATTTTTCCTGTTGAATATAATTATGAGCCATATCAATACTTTTCAGCGATTGATCCAGGGTTGTCTGGGTGAACTCAAGCGTTTTCTGGGTGCCGGCCAGCGATTTCTGAGAATATGCGATGAGGTCGAGCGAAACTTTTTCGGCCTGCTTGCTGTTTTCGAGCAATTTGCTGTAAGCCTGTTCGTGTTCAATAAGCCTCAACTCGTAAGCATTCAGCAGTTTTGTACATACTGAATCTTTTCCCGCCAGGGTTGCCCTATGAAGATTACGGTAAAAACTATACCTGATTGCGTTCATCAGGTAAACAGTATCACTTTCGATTTTTAGGGTATCGCCCCTGGTAAACAACAAAGGTGAACCTGTGGAAGTGCTGTATTGCTGAGGAACCACTTTAAAACTTCCGCTTTGCGCGAAAACGCAGGTAATCAAGCACAACAAAAATAACGGGAGGAGTAAAAATTGTTTCATAAATTTTACCTTTAAGCGTTAAACCACTTTTGGATTCAAGTCATTCCTTAATTCAGGAGAAGGAATTCTAATAGCCGATTGTTGCCTGAGCCATGTTGCGTATCGGATTCAGATGTCAAATTTCTTAGCTGCATCAATGAGGCTATCTTTTGTGCTTTCATTTTTTTTGATTTTAGCCTTAAAATCCTGAAGTTCATTCCAATCGTTGGCTTTCTTTTTCTGTTCCTCCAGTTCGAGCAAATCGCGGTTGGCCTTCAGAATGCGCAATTCATTTTCGCTGAACTCAAGTTTTTTCATCACCCCTTCAATAGATTGCTGGGCATTATGCAAACTATCATTCACCACTTTAACCTTTGCGCTTACATCGTTGAGTGTTTTTACAGCATCATTCAACCTGCTGTTTCCTGTAAAAACGAAATAGAGAAGTACAATCAACATGGCAATAGTTACCATTCCCAAAATCTTATTTAAGTCTGTCATGGCTCCAAAATTTTAA
The DNA here is from genome assembly GCA_964400395.1 of uncultured Lentimicrobiaceae bacterium. GTDB lineage: Bacteria > Bacteroidota > Bacteroidia > Bacteroidales > UBA4417 > UBA4417. Next base: position 1,654 of record CAYNVK010000429.1, read on the forward strand.
TGGTTAATGAATGATACATCTCATCAAATACGAATCATAAACAGACAGAACCCATAAAAGTTTTAGCGGAAATATTTTAGAATCAGGCATTTTAGCTCACTACAATAAAAATGCAATTACTCGGCTTCCCTGCGTATCTTTGCAGCCATTTACAAAGCAAATATGAAATTTGAACAATACAATTTAGCCCCCGAAATACAGCAAAACATTGCTGATGCTGGTTTTCGCAGGCCTACCGATATTCAGTACAAAAGCATTGGGCCTATTTTGCATGGCGACGATGTGCTGGCCATAGCCCAAACCGGAACAGGTAAAACCGCTGCATTCGCAATTCCGGTAATCAGCATTTTACACGAACAGAAATTTTCGAGTCGCAGCACCGGAATAAGATGCATGGTAATGGTTCCCACCCGCGAACTCGCGTTGCAGATCACCGAGGTATTCCAGCAAATAGCCAAATACACTCGGGTAAAAGTATTCTGCCTGATGGGTGGTGTTGACCAGGACCCGCAGATTGCCCGGCTCGAGCAGGGTGTGGACATTATTGTATCAACACCCGGCCGCATGTTCGACCTTGTGAGCCAGGGCCATCTCGATTTAAGCAAAATTGAAATCCTGATCCTCGACGAAGCCGATCATATGCTCGACCTGGGTTTTGTAAATGATATTCAGCAACTGGTTAAAAAACTTCCGCGCAAGCGGCAAACGCTGTTTTTCTCGGCAACTATAAATCCTTATATTAAAAAAGTAGCCTATTCGCTGGTAACCAACCCGATCCGGATCCAGATTTCACCCAAGGATCCGGTAGCCCGTAATATCGATCATTCGGTTGCATTTATTGAAATGGACGACAAGCGGTTTTTCCTCGAAAGGCTGGTAAACGAAAACCCCGAAAGTAAAATTGTGGTTTTTGTGCGCACCAAAGTACGCGCCGAGCGAGTGAACCTTGCCATGGAAAAGCTGAACATCAAATGCGAAACCATTCATGGCGACAAGGAGCAAACCGACCGCCTGCTGGTAATGAAAAGGTTTAAAAATAATGAATTCAAAATACTGATTGCCACGGATGTAAGTGCCCGTGGCATCGATATTCCGAATGTTGACTTTGTAGTGAACTACGATTTACCCGAAAAGCCCGAGAACTATGTTCACCGTGTGGGCCGCACCGGCCGTGCCGATAAAAAAGGAATTGCCGTGTCGTTTTGCAGCAACGACGAAAAACCATTGCTCGAAGAAATTGAAGCATATATTGGCAAGCCTGTTGAGGTAATGGACATTAAAAAACAGGATTATAAAGAGACGCTCGCCTTTACAGCCGAAACCAAATCGGACTGGAAAACCCTGCTGCGTGAGGCTGAGCAGGAAGAAATGAACAGGAAGAAACGAAAGAAAAAATAGAAAAAGGTTAAACAGGAAAAGGAGCGGTGAGCTCCTTTTTTTTTGAATTTAAACCAAAAGTTGGGCGACTGACCGGGTACAGTATTGCTAAATCCGGCAAAAAACGCTATCTTTATTCTTCTCAAATTGATCCTTTTGGATGATTCCATGTTCAATCATCAGCTAAACAAAGTGCTCACCCTTAAAACCAAAAGCTATGCCAACCCTGACCCTTGAAATAATCATCATTATTGCGGCTGTTGCTGCTATTGCGGTAGTACTGGTTGTGAGGAATATGAAGGACGAGAAAAAGCTAAAGAAAGAACTGATTGAAGAAGAGGAAGTATCAATTAAAGATAATGACGACGATAAAGAAGACTCAGAGGCTTAACAACAAAAGTGATGGAGCCTGGTTCAATTAAAACCAGCTATCATTTAATTTTCCAGAAAACCTCGCTATCCCTGAATCCCTGGTTGCGCACAAACTTTTTAAACTGCTTTCGCGAAGGCGAGAAAACATAAGTTGTTGTGTCCTGCGGATACTCGGTAATTTCAACAAGCTGGTCCAGGTCTTCTTTGGTATTGAGGCTGCTCAAAGTGAGCCTGCCTTTCGAAA
>CAYNVK010000430.1:0-3643 GCA_964400395.1 uncultured Lentimicrobiaceae bacterium
GAAATGTAATGTTCGTCAATGTCAACGCGCACTTTAAAACCACTTAGCACATCAATTTGTCCGAGCCTGTCGCCCTGGCGTTTGTTTTCACCAATTTCGGCATTCAGCGAGGTTAGCTGACCGTCGATGGGTGATTTTACAATCAGGTCATTTACTTTCTGGCGCATCATATTGAGTGCTTCCTGCGATCCCTGGTACGAGCGTTTGTCCTGTTCCTGTTGCTGCGCCCTTGATACGGAATCCTGGAGTAAAATCTGCTGGGTGAGTTTTTTCTTTTCGAGGTAATAGTTGTAATCGTTTTCCGCTTTTTTAAATTCCTGCAGTCCTATTACTTTTTGTGAATATAACTGCTTATCGAGGTTATAAATACGTTCAGCTTCTTTAAACTGGCTCAGTACATCAGCCATCTGGTTAAGTTTGCTCACCGTATTCTGCTGTGCAGCGTTATTATTAATCTGCATTTGTGTAAGGGTGTTGTACACGGTATTCTGCTGGCTCATCATGGTCATCAGCAGGTCGGTATTCGAAAGGCGGAGGATGGCCTGCCCTTTCTTCATCATGGTGCCGTCTTCGACAAACTTTTCTTCCACCCGGCCACCCTCACTGGCATCCAGGTATATGGTAGTAATAGGCAGCACCACCCCGTTAACCGGGATAAACTCCTGAAAAGTACCTTGGGTAACCTCGCTTACGGTTATTCTTTCGAGGTCAACATTCAGTTTCGATTTACCTGAAGTGAAATAATAGCTTGCGGCAATCAACAAAACAATTGCTGCCACAATCAGAATAGTTACAATCTTTTTTGAGGACCACTTTTTCTTTTCAATAACTCTATCCACGGTGTTTGATTTTAATTGTTTTTAAAACTATTACTTTCTTATATGTTGATTAAAGAACATGCCAAAGTTTTATAATATTGATTTACAGTAATTTGAAATTTTACTGAAATCCAAACTGTTCGGGTACGATACACTTTATGCATGGTTTCGATACAGTTATGTTCATGCATATTTACAGGTAGGACATATTTATAAGTAAAAAGTTACAGCCCACGGGTTAGTAATCCTGAACATGGCTGAATTTTTAGTCTGAAATAATCTGAAACAGGGTAAATTGAATTGCCGCTCAGCGTAATAAAGCCGGATGCTTGTCGTTAATTTATTATAATGTTATCCGGGAGTAACGAATGCGGTTCACATGCCATGTTAACGATACACGTTATAGCTGACATATTCAGTGCCGTAAGCCGGTATATTCTGCTTCTGAAAAGGTATACCAGCAATAGACCAGATTATTAATCATACTTATTTCAGGATTATTTTCCAATTTTCTTATTACTTTTTATGCAATTAGCTATAAACTACTAAATGGTTCAGTTTGCTTTTCGGGCTGCTGAATGATTGACTCAGAAACTACTGCTCTTGTCCAACTCTTTTAACTCGACCTACTTTGAAAACAAAAAGTAAATATCTGAGCTCCGGAACCCTACTCCTGATAGCAGCTATTGTTGCCCTGCAGGTTCCAGAAGGATTCTCCGGAATACTTCTTCTGCCACTTTCAAAGTTTGTTTATTACGGGCTTACATTTGGTTCAGGGATATCTTTCTTTGTACAGATCGTTCTATTATCAGGCCTGTTCATACTCTCTTCCTTTCTCATTAAATTCAGTTTTACAGGCAAGTTTAGCTTCCCGGGATTTGGATCCGGCATGATTCACCATCAGGGCACAAGCGGAATTGTTTATCTGGCTTCGCAAACACTCAGCAATAATACAAACCTGAAGAAAAAAAGCGTTCTATCGCAGGAACCTCAGAAGAAACCCGAAACCGAACAGGGCATACTCATGGTTTCATCAGGAAGTATCATGTTCGCTAACAAGGCTTTCTTTAAAATTTCCGGCTACCAGCCTCTTGATATCTTTGGTAAGGATTTTGCCTCACTTATCCGGCCTGATTCGTTAATACATTATACCATGCTTTGCCGGGTTCCGGCTGCTGATATTCCAAACTCGCCCGGTATCGTTTTACTTTCGGGTAACGACAAACACCTTGTTGCCTACAGCGGTGCAAGTGTAGATAGTCATTACGATCCATCCGGAATAAACATCTTTTACATTAAGCAGGAAAAAGCACTGCCGGGTAACGAATCTTCCATGGATTCCATGCTTTTCGAGTCGATTGAAAACGTAGATACCATGCACTGGATCTGGGATGAGAAGGGCATATTGTATATGAACAACAGTTGCAGAAATAATCTTCCTTTTTCGCTCGGACTCATTATCAACAAACCAGGACTGATGATGAAATCAGTTTATAAAAGAGACCGGAACTCAATCAGGGAATCCATCAGTGAATACTACAAAACCGGGAAATTCAGCCAGGATGTATGCTGCAAAAGCGAACAGGGCGAATTAGCATACTTCAGGGTAAACATATCACAGCGTTCAATTGGTAATATGCCGTTGCAGCACCACGCAACTGCCTATGATATAACCGAAGAGAAATTATCGTTACTCAGAGCCGAAGCAGCAGCACTCGAAGCAGAAACGGCCAACAAAAATAAGACTGCTTTCCTTGCCAATATATCGCACGAAATCAGGTCGCCGCTTAATGGGATTATCGGTTTTTCAGAATTGCTTGCCGATAAAAACCTCACGGATTCCGAACGCGAACGTTACCTGAATATCATACAGAATAATGGTAATGCATTAATTAGCCTGCTCAGCGACCTGATTGATATTTCGAAACTTGAATCAGGAAATCTCGAAATCAGTAAGCGCAAATTTAAACCTGTAAAATTGCTCGAAGACCTGAAACACCAGTTCGAGAGTTCTGCCGGTGAGAAAGCAGATACTGTGAATGTTGTTTTTACAGCAAACACATCCATTAAAGACATTGAAATTGAATCGGACCCGAACCGTTTGCGCCAGGTACTTGTAAACCTGATTACCAATGCTAAAAAATTCACCGTAAAAGGTCGTATTGAAATCGGGGCTGATTTTTCGGGCAACGAAATGCTCTTCTGGGTAAAGGACACCGGTATCGGGATTCCTTACGACAAACAAACAGCTGTTTTCGAAAGGTTCCGCCAGGTTGATACGCCCGACACCAAACCCGTACTTGGCTTCGGACTTGGGTTAGCCATCTCGAAAGCCCTGGTTGAGTTACTCGGAGGCCACCTCTGGCTCGAATCGCAACCTGAAACAGGATCACTCTTCGCATTCACGATAAAAACTAATAACATAAACAACACCATGGAAACAAATCATCTGAAAGAAACCGGCTCTTATCCATACGATTTTAAAGAGCATACTATTCTTATTGCTGAAGATATTGATTTCAGCTTCCTATACATAGAGGCAGTATTACGCCGAACAGGCATTAAAATCCTTTGGGCTCAGAATGGCAAAGAAGCCATTGAGCATATTAAATCCAATAGCGACATTGACCTGGTAATGATGGATATGCACATGCCGATCATGAACGGGTACGAAGCCAGTGAAATTATTTCAGGATTAAGACCAGAGCTGCCCATTATTGCGCAAACAGCTTTTGTACTTCCTGAAGATGTTAAAAAATGCTACACAGCAGGTTGCACCGGGTACCTGGCAAAACCAATACGCAAAGAGCAACTGCTCAATACAC
>CAYNVK010000431.1:0-3642 GCA_964400395.1 uncultured Lentimicrobiaceae bacterium
GTGGCAGGGTGATATGAAATTTGATGCTGTTGTTAGCGGCCATCATGTGGTTATGGATGCTTTGCCGGCCGTGGGCGGAAAGGATGAAGGCGCCCGCCCCAAAGAGCTTATGCTTGCCTCCCTGGCCGGTTGCACCGGAATGGATGTGGTTTCTATCCTCGGCAAGATGCGTGTTGACCTTCAGTATTTCAACATCCGGGTGGAAGCAGAAATGACCGGCGAGCACCCGAAACATTATACCTCCATGCATATTATTTATGAGTTTAAAGGCGAAAACCTCGATCCGGAAAAACTTCGCAAAGCAGTTACCCTTTCGCAGGATCAGTATTGCGGCGTTTCGGCTGCTTATCGTAAAGCCATGGGGATTACCTACGAAATTGTAATACTGTAAGCTGCTGCAAATGATGCTGATCCTTGCATCTAAATTGTAATTTAATACATCTTAATCCCGATTAATCCCGGCAAAATACTAAAAATGATGATGAAAGAAACCTGTGAAAATGATACCCGACCAAAGGGTTTTAATGAACTGATCCGATCGGCCTATTTCTGGAAACCCGTGGCCGGAGTTATAATTGGTGCGATCGGGGGATACCTGTATTACCACTTTGTTGGCTGCGCCTCCGGTTCATGCGGTATTACCAGCAACCCGTTTTCGAGTACGCTTTTCGGTGCCGCCATGGGATTTTTTATTGTTAACCGTCCGTGCAAAACATGTTAATTTTTTGCATACCTTTACTATAACCTCATTATTATGGAAATTAAAGAAATAAACGACAGGTACAGCAAACTGGCCGAATCGGACTGTTGCCTTTCATGCGGTGGAGCTATTCATTATGCAGTACCGCAGGTGGGCGAAGTATGTGTAGACCTGGGCAGCGGACGCGGCACAGATGTGCTGCGTATGGCTGAATCGGTGGGCAAAATTGGTTTTGTTTATGGGATCGATATTTCGGATGGGATGCTAGAAAAAGCCCGCCGGAATGCTGAAAAATTCGGGGTCACCAATGTGCGCTTTGTCCGCAGCGAACTCGAAAAACTCGATCTGCCCGACAATGTTGCCGACCTGGTTATTTCGAACTGCACCCTGAACCATGCTTCGGATAAACAGGCTGTATGGAACGAAATATTCCGGATCCTAAAAAAAGGTGGAAGATTCGTGATCAGCGATATTTATGCTACCACCGAAATTGCTGATGAGTACCGAAATGACCCGGTGGCTGTGGCCGAATGCTGGGCCGGTTCTGTAACCCGTGCCGAATACATGCAGCATCTGGCAACGGCAGGTTTTAAATCTGTTGAAATACTCGAAGAATCAACTCCTTATGCCAAAGGAAATGCCGAAGTATGCAGTTTCACCATTGCCGGTAAAAAGCCTGCAGGCACCTGCGGATGTCATAATTAAATTTAATCCCCGGAAGATGAAAAAAGTCTTAATTATATTGTCGTTAGGCTTCGCTATTTTGCTGACTAACTGCAACAACACTGCCAACAGCGCCGGTAATACATCGGGCGCAATTACTGCACTTACCAACGAAACTTTTAAAGCAAATGTTTTCAACTACCCGATGAACCCACAGTGGAAATACGAAGGGAAATTACCGGCAGTGATCGATTTTTATGCAACCTGGTGCCAGCCATGTAAAAAACTATCGCCGCTGCTCGAGGACCTGGCAGTAAAATACAAGGGCAAAATCATATTTTACAAAGTTGATGTCGATGCCGAACGCCAGTTGGCGGAAGCTATGGGCATTTCGGGCATGCCGACATTGCTTTTTATCCCGGCTAACGGGCAGCCCCAGCAATCGGTCGGACTGGTTCCGAATGAGAAGTTGGAGAAAATGATACACGAAGTCTTATTAGTTAATTAAATAAACATTTAGCACCTCCTTACCATGAAAAGTCTTGTGAAAAAAAAGGTCGAAGCACTTAAGGTAAACACAAAAAAAGTAGCTCAATGCTGCGCTAAAACATCAAAAACGGTTGTGGGTTGCCACGATTAACGTTAGGTTACTGGCAACAGGGCATATAAATATTTACAGGTTCACCAATAGCAGCATCAAAACAGGGATTCATGAATTACTCAAAGCATAATATTTTCAGCCGGATTTCAGGATCTGATAACTATTTCATAGTTAACCTGCTCAGTGGCAGCGCGGATATACTGAATCCTGCCGAAGGTAAAATGGTACTTGATCTGCTTGCAGGTAAAAAGATTGCCCCCGGCTTTGAATCGAACCTGGCAGAACAGGGTTACCTTGTGGATGAACGTGAAGAAGAGCGGCTTTACCGCAGCAAATACCTCGATTTTATCGATACCCGCGATGAGGATGAAGTGCAGTTGTTCTTCGTGCCGAATTACAGTTGCAATTTCGCGTGCACCTATTGTTACCAGGACGAGTACACCACTTCCAAACAAGGGCTTACAAACGAAGTAATTGATGCCTTTTTCAGATATGTGGCAACGGAATTTGCCGGGCGCAAAAAATATCTTACCATTTTTGGCGGGGAGCCTTTGCTCAATTCGCCGAAGCAAAGGGAATTGATTACCTACCTGCTTCAGCTGGCTGACAAATCGAATCTTGAAGTCTGTTTTGTGACCAATGGCTATTCGCTGGCCGAATATATTGATATTTTAAAGCAGGCCCGCATCCGCGAAATACAGGTAACCCTCGATGGCAAAGGGAATGTGCACGATAAACGCCGGTTTTTGAAAGGTGGCGGAGCAACTTTTGATAAAATTGTGGATGGAATTGATGCCTGCCTTGCCAATCAACTGCCGGTAAACCTGCGCATGGTAGTCGACAAGGAAAACATGGATGGCTTGCCCGAAATGGCAAAGTTCGCTATTGATAAAGATTGGACCAAAAGTGCGTATTTCAAAACACAGCTGGGCCGCAACTACGAGCTCCATCATTGCCAGGCTACTTCCGAAAAGCTATTCACCCGCATTTCGCTTTACGAAACCATTTACAACCAGGTAAAACAGCATCCGTACATCACCGAATTTTATAAACCGGCTTATTCTATTTCAAAATTTCTGGCCGAAACCGGAAGCCTGCCCGATCCCTTGTTCGATGCCTGCCCGGCCTGCAAAACCGAATGGGCCTTCGATTACACCGGGCATATTTATTCCTGCACCGCTACGGTGGGTAAAGCTGACGAATCGCTGGGAACATTTTACCCCGAAGTTTCGCGCCGGCAGGAACTGATAAATGCCTGGGAAAGCCGCGATGTAACCGCCATTGCCGAATGCAGCACCTGCAGCGTACAACTTGCCTGTGGCGGAGGTTGTGGTTCCGTGGCCAAAAACCGGACCGGCTCCGTTTGTACTACCGATTGCCGACCGGTGAAAGAATTACTTGAACTTGGTTTCTCTGCTTACTTCGAAAAGAATTAAATAGACAGATACGTCGGTGAATACAAATAAAGTGATAACCACGGAGACACTGAGCGCACAGAGGTGCACAGAGGGAAATATAGCTCCGTGTTCCTCCATGTAATCCGTGTCTCCGTGGTAAAAAGAACAACTAAAATCGGTACACTCAATTATTGAATTAACACGAAACAACGCTCAAAAAAAATAAAATGAAAGAAATTACCTCCTCCGAATTTGAAACGGAAGTTCTTGCCGGGGGCAAA
>CAYNVK010000432.1:0-3623 GCA_964400395.1 uncultured Lentimicrobiaceae bacterium
GCCATTCCGAATTTTTCTTTTATATAGGCTTTGGTAGGATGAACCTGGAAACTCAGGTTGCCACCTTCCATGGTATCGAGCAGATCGAAGCGTATTGGGAACTCTTTCCCGAAACGTTCCTCGACCGGTTTGCCCAGCAACTCAGTGCTCCTGTAAAACACCAGGTTAATGGCAGGGATTTCGAAAGAAACACCTTCAACTTCCAAAAGGAGACTATTTTCTTCGGGAACTCCATCAAAGGACCAGGCGTAATTGGACTTTGATTCATCGAGGCCGAAAACGTGTTTCATCCACTGCCCGCCCCAAGGCCCCGGATCGAAATAAGGCACAAGCCTGAAGGGACTTTGCGAAATTGTATCAAGACCATTCAGCATCTCAGCAGCCGGCATCATTTTGGGTGAATGCTTCTGATTGGTATCCAGCCAGTAATCGGCTTTTTCGAACAACTGCTGTTTTAACCTGTCGCATATCCGCCAGTCGACAAAGAAGCCGCGCTTGTACTGAATTCCTGGTGCCTCATCAGCATTTCTGATACCTAGGTTGTTGATTTCGAGCTTCCGCTGCCGCAGCTGAATTTCCCAGCGTGCCATATCGGCGTACACCAGGCAATCGTAGTTTTCGGTAATGAGTGATGCAGCATGTCCGTATACTACAACCAAGCCTGTCGCAGTGCTAATGTCGGCGCGCAGTTGCCCAACTTTATCCGGATCCAGTAAATAATGATATGTAAGGCTGGTCATGTAACCAAAAACGGCATCGTTGGTAACATCCGGCAAGGTAATCTCCCGGATTTTTTCTTCCGGATAAAATGCCTGGTCCGATTCAATAAATAAGGCAGGATTTAAAAGTTGAAATGCATTCCGCAACTCATCGTGATGCACTCCCTGGTAGCATTCAACTATTAATATATAACGATTATTTTTACAATTTTTAATGCGTCTGTTCAACTCCTGCAAAATCCTGTTCCAGCCGGTAAAGACTTTCCCGCTGACCGGAAATGTGGGTGCCAGGTTATAATTAGGCGTGCTGTGCATTGAATGATTTATCATTTGTTCAGAACAATCAAGCTTATGACAAATATCATGAAGATATAAACTAAAAGCAAAAAATAATGGGGATATCACCTTCAAAATACCGGGAACGGGAAAAAAGCAACTAACTTTATCCCCACAAAGCATCTATTCATTTTAATAAAACGCCTTGCATTTTTCCTGATTTTTAACTAACTTTACTTTTTACTTGTACCCATCTGCTAACATCTGCTATCAGTCGCTCCCAACACAAAAAACAAGTACAATAACTGATCAGCTTTTGGGAATCAGGATATGAAAACCTTAGCGCTCATAACGTTTGTACTGCTGCTTCTGCATTATGAAGTTTCAGGACAGGTAAGTGCGTTAATACTGGTTAAAACCAAGAACGGTTTTGAAAGAACCTATAAAGAAGGAAAGATGGTGAAAGCTGTGCTGATGAACGGCGAAGTGTTTAAAGGAATTATGGCTGTAGTGAATGATTCATGCATAACACTTGGAACTGATACCATCCGGTTATCGCAGGTTGAGCGGTTCAGGATAAAATCGTCGTCCAATTTTATATCGGGCACACTTATTATCGGGGCCGGTGTGCTGGGGACTGTTATAGGCGTAAATCTGATTGCCGGAGGTGCTGCTGCCGGTGAATATGCCGCTTTTTTCGGGATGTTGTTTGGCTTACCCATGGCCACGGTTGGCGTTATGACTGCAGGTGCCGGACTGGCCGTTATACTTGCAGGCAAAAAATACACGCGGTATAAATGGCAATTCAGTGTAAACCAGGTAGCTCAACCAGTTCCTTAGCTTTTTGAATCCCAGGCTGGTTTATTCGCTTCGTATGGCGTCAACCGGGTTGCGGGAGGCTGCTTTCCAGCTTTGCCAGCTCACGGTCGAAATAGCGATTACATACGCCATAACCGGCCCGGCAATAAATGCCCACACCGGCATGGGTGTATGAAAATGGAACCTGGCCAGGAACATTGAACCCACCACGTAAGCCAGCGGAATGGCAATAATAATGGCAACAGTAACCCATTTCGAATAGTTCGCGAGCAACAGTTTCATAATCGAAAGTATACCTGCACCATTGGTTTTGCGGATGCCGATTTCGCGGGTACGGCTTTCGGCAGTAAACGAAGCCAGGCCAAACAACCCCATACATGCCAGCGAAATAGCAATAATAAATGCCAGGCCCACCAGGTTCGAAGGGAGACTCAACCGTGAAACCGACGTGATATCGCGGAACAACCGGGGCTGAATGAGTGTCGCGGGATCGTACTTTTTAGCCGTTTCGCGGATTTTACCTGCCATGGTGAGGAAACTGCCGGAATTATATTTCACCATGATAAAAGTGCTTTGGGCTGGCCGCAAACGGATGATGGCCGGAACTATGGGCCCCGAAAGATCAAGTACGTGAAACCCTTTAATAACACCGATTACGGATCCTTTTCTTCCTTCGACAGTTAAAGAAGAACCTACCGGGCTTTTAAATTTCATAACCCGGGCAGCCACATCATTCACCAGGTAATTGTTAGAATCCATCGCATAAGCGGGATCAAAAAAACGCCCTTCAACCATATCAAGTTTCACAATTTTGTTGTAGTCGAAGTCGGAATTTACGCACCAGAACATTTGTTTTTCGGTTACTGATTTTCCATCCCAGCTCACATCGCCGGTAGGCCCGAAACCAGTTGCAGGAATACAGTTGTTAAAACTTACCGCGCTGATCCCGGTATTCGCCAGCAAATCAGTTTTAAAAGCTCCGGCATGTTTCTGAATATTTTCGGTGTTTTCAATCACAATCACCTTGTCCTGCTCTACGCCCACATCAAAATTGCGTATATAAAAATCCTGTGCTTTAATAATCATCATGCAGATAATTAACACCACTGGTATTACCAGCTGAAAAACAATAAGCCCCTGCCTGAATTTGCTATAGCTATGGCTGGTTGGGAGTTTGCCTTTAAGCACCTGAACGGGATTGGAGGATGCCAGGTAAAATGCAGGCAACAAGCCGGCAGCCAGCACCGTGAACAGGGTTACCAGCGCCATAAAAAGTACCATCCTTATATCCAGCAAATTAAAACCTATATCATTGTGAAACATACTGTTAAAACCATCAACCAGCATACTTACCAGCAAGCTGGCCGAAATGAGGCTCACCAGGGTTATAATGAGCGTTTCGCCCAGGAACTGCAAAACAATTGCCGGCTTGCCCGATCCAAACACCTTTTTAATACCAGCCTCGCGATTTCGCCTGATATTGAGTGCTATAGACAGATTTATAAAATTGAAACAAGCAATGAGCAAAATTGCGAATCCAATAGCACCAACTATCACTACTGTCTGCATTTCGCCCCAAACCCTTTGCCCGCCGGCGTAGCGGTACAATAATTTATCGCTGAGCGGGAAAAGCATCAGCTCCTGGTTTAGTGTCGATTCCTGTTTTATGATCAGGTTCTTTATTTTAGCCTCCAGTTTTTTAGGATCAGCGGTATTTTTAAGCACAATCCAGGTTTCGTTGGAAGTGCTGCCGGTTTCGAGCGCCCAGGGATTATCTGCCAGGAAACGTTCGAACGGAATCACGAAATC
>CAYNVK010000433.1:0-3621 GCA_964400395.1 uncultured Lentimicrobiaceae bacterium
ACTGATAAGCCTTTTATTGCCATTGATACGCTGAAATCGCTGGCATGGCAGGCGTTGCAGAAATTGAAAGCAGAAAATACCCCGCTGGATAATGTGCTGCTCTGCCCCATGCTCGATGCACGCCGCATGGAAGTATATACAGCCCTGTACGATCAGCACTTGCAGGTTGTTGAAACTGTTAATGCGAGTATCATTGACCAGGAGGCATTCAATCGTTTTCCTGACAGCAAAATTGTTTATTTTGGCGATGGCGCATCAAAATGCCAGTCAGTGCTTGCAGGGAAAAGCAATCTTATATTTTTAGATCATATTAATCTCACTGCCAAATCAGTATGTATGTTGGCCGAGGAAGAATTCAAAGCACAAAACTTCGCGGATGTTGCTTATTGCGAACCATTTTACCTCAAAGATTTTGTGGCAGGTAAACCACGCGTTAAAGGGTTGTACTGATCTTATTCTGCCCTGATACACTTTTAAAAACCTTGCCGGGATATTTTTCGGGCAGGGTTTTTCCTTAATACGAAGCTGTTTTTCACTAATCTGCTTTCAAATGTATCAGGCAGGCTAAAGCGAAGCATTCAAATTATTTAATATGATTTTGGCTATAATATAGAAATAAGTTTATATTTGTTCAGCTTTCATGAGTGAAACAAATCGCTATAATAAACGTATAATCAATGGAATATAAAATTCTTCAACCCGTTCGCAGGGACGGCATATTGCTGGTTACTATTAACCGGCCCGAAAGCCTCAACGCACTCAATACTGCCTTTTTTGACGAAATGGACCACCTGCTGGCCAACGAAGCCTGCGAGCCTGGTTTAAGCGCCATGATTATTACCGGGGCAGGCAAAGCCTTTGTGGCTGGCGCCGATATTGCCGAAATGGTGAATAAAACTTCTGAAGAAGCCGAAGCTTTTTCGCTGCGTGGACAAAATACTTTTCGTGGCTTTTCAACGGTCGAAGTGCCTGTTATTGCTGCTATCAACGGTTTTGCCCTGGGCGGAGGGCTCGAACTTGCCCTGGCCTGTGATTTCCGGATTGCTTCCGCCACAGCAAAATTTGGTCAGCCGGAGGTAAATCTCGGGCTAATTCCGGGTTATGCCGGTACCCAACGTCTGCCCCGGCTTATAGGGATGGGCGATGCCTTATTTATGCTTACCACCGGCGAAATGATTACAGCAGCCGATGCCCTGCGCATTGGACTGGTTCAAAAGGTTACTGAACCCGAACAACTCATGGACGAGGTGTTCCGCATTGCCAATGTAATTGCCTCCCGAGGCCCCGATGCTGTTAAACTTGTAAAATTCGTTGCCCGGCAGGGATACCAGGTATCGCTGGCCCAGGGAAGTCAACTGGAAGCTCAGTCGTTCGGGCAGTTGTTTGGCAAACAGGGCACCGAAGGCATGAAGGCTTTCCTCGAAAAACGAAAACCACAGTGGTAACAATTCATACCTGTTAAAGATTAAGATACAATTTTCAAAAAAAGATGGAATATATACAGCGAATACAGAAAGTATCAGTGATGGGTGCTGCAGGCAAAATGGGAAGCGGCATCCTGCTGCTTACCGCCCTCGAAATGGCGGACCAAATGCTCAAGCCCGAAAACAAAGGAAAGACGTTTGTTATCAATGCCATTGATACATCCGACGAAGGCCTTACCGGCCTGCTGAAATACCTGCGAGCCCAGGTGCTTAAAGCTGCCGAGAAAAAGGTAGTAAGCCTGCGAAACATCTATGCCGACAGGCCCGATTTGATCGAAAACAGCGATATCATCGATGCCTACGTTCAGGATGTGTTAAGCATGGTTCGGCCCACTACCCGCATTGAATCGGCCTACGAGTCTACACTTATTTTCGAAGCCGTTAGCGAAAACCAGGCACTTAAGGAAAAACTTTTCCGCCTGATAAACGAAAACAATCCTTCACAGCCCTGGTTTTTTACCAATACCTCGTCCGTGCCCATCGGCGGTCTGAATAAGAATGCTTCGCTGGAAGGTCGGATACTTGGATTTCATTTTTATAATCCTCCTGCAGTTCAGAAACTGGTTGAACTGATAACTATTCCCGAGAATTCAACTGATATTATTGTATTTGCCAGGCAATATGCCGCCAATTTGCGTAAAACCGTGGTTCCTTCGAACGACATTGCAGGTTTTATTGGAAACGGGCATTTTATGCGCGATGCTTTGTTTGGCATACAGGAAGCCGAGCGCCTCTCTGCCGATATGCCCCTGCACGAGGCCGTGTATTGTATCGATAAAGTTACACGCGATTTCCTCTCCCGACCCATGGGTATATTTCAGCTGATCGATTACGTGGGGCTCGATGTGGTTCAGTTTATCCTCAGGGTTATGCAACCCCATATGCAGGGCGAAAAACTTCACAGCAGCCTGCTCGATGAACTGGTGCTCAGCGGTGTGAAAGGCGGTCAGTATAGTGATGGAAACCAGAAAGATGGTTTCCTGAAATATGAAAAAGGAAAACCTGCAGGCGTAATTGACAAGGCTACCGGAAACTATATTTCCCTGGCAACATTCAGCCAGCAGGCCGATGCCTGGCTGGGAGATATTCCTGCTGAAGTTTTACCGTGGAAAACGCTGGTTAAAGCGGCTGACAAAGATTCCCTGCTAAAACCGGCATTTATAGCCCTGCAGGCTTCGCACACCAGGGGTTGCGACCTTGCGGTTACCTATGCGAAAAACTCGCGTAAAACAGCTTTAAAGCTTATTAGCGATGGTGTGGCTGCAAACGAAAACGATGTGAATACCGTATTGCTTACCGGGTTTTTCCATGCTTACGGACCTATAAACGATTATTTGTAACCGGATAAAATCATTTTGAAATGACAAAGTTTTCACGAAAAGTATATATGGCTGCCGGGTACAACAGCATTTCGTTGGGCACCGGTCGCAAGGAATTTAACCCCCGCAAGGATAGGCCGGGGCTCGAGCATTACATGAAAGAAGCAGGGCAGGGCGTAATTTCGCAACTTGGCGGAGCTGCAAATATCGACGAGAGCGTGGTCGGCAATTTTATGGCAGCCCGGTTCAACAAACAAGCCCACCTGGGAGCGTTTCTTCCCATGGTGGATAAGCAATTACGCTATAAACCCTCAACCAGCGTCGAAGGCGCCTGCGCTTCGGGCGGGTTAGCGCTGATGGGCGGCATTAAATCGGTACTGGCCGGAACTGCCGATTCAGTGCTTTGCCTTGGAGTGGAAGTACAGAATACGGTGAAAGCAATTTACGGGGCCGATATACTGGCAGGCGCCGGCTGGTACAGTAAACGCAAAAACGGGCATGCCTACTTTTTCCCCGGGCAGTTCAGCGATAGGGCAGGGGCTTATTACCAGGAATTTGGCCGCGAATATGCCCGAAAAGGTTTTGCCCGCTGGTTCCGCAATGCCATCGAAAATGCACGGCTTTGCCCAACGGCCCAGGAACATCACAACACGGTTGTCGATCTGGAGGCCCTGGCGTTAACCGAACCTAACCCGAAATCGTTTACTGATCACCTGAATGTGTTCGATTGCTCC
This sequence comes from uncultured Lentimicrobiaceae bacterium, assembly GCA_964400395.1. Taxonomy (GTDB): domain Bacteria; phylum Bacteroidota; class Bacteroidia; order Bacteroidales; family UBA4417; genus UBA4417. The sequence goes on from CAYNVK010000433.1 coordinate 3,538, forward strand.
AAGGTGAGCGATGGTGCCTCGGGTATCGCTATTATGAGCGAAGAAGGGTTAAAAAGTAGCAATAATGAATACGCTGATGCAATT
>CAYNVK010000434.1:0-3595 GCA_964400395.1 uncultured Lentimicrobiaceae bacterium
ATTTCAGTGTCGGTATAAGTCGGCGTAAATGATTTGCCTATGGACTCAAATTCAAGTGTAGTTTCGTTTTGCCTGAAAATCAGGTATTGTTCATTCGTCCAGGGAACCACTGCGTTAATGTTGATGCGCATCTTCCTGTCGCCGGGAAACAGCGTGAGAAACGGCGATGAGGCTTTTTGCGATGGGCCGACCAGGTAACGGAGTCCCGGTGTGTCATTATAAAGATCTACACGGTACGAAACACCATGTTCAGCCGTATTTATTCCTTTGTCGAGGTAAAGGGTATCGTTGATTGACGCAAGCGAATCAATCAGTTTAAATGCGCTTCCCGATATGTCTTCGGACCTGTAAATCAAATATTTAAAAGGACCGGGTGCTTGTACGGGGTCTATTTCCGAAGGTTTCGACCAGGCGAGGTATATTTCGCCATCGGTAACCCCTGTTTTTTGAACACTCACATTTGTAATTACCGGTACGCCTTTTTTTAACTGGGCGCATGCCTCATTGGAAGCATAACTTTCGGCGCCATCAGGATACAAGGCCACTACCAGATAACAGTATTCAATCCCTCTGGAAAGTTCACTGTCAGTAAATGTGGTATCGGGCTTTGTGAGCGTTGATATCAACTGGTATCCTGTTGATGGGGGAACGCCGGTTTCGCAGTGGCCGGGCAGGTATCCATCCAATCCGTTTCGCCTGTAAATGCCATACCCGCTCACGTTCGAACAGCGGTTTTTATTCCAGCTCAGGCGGATTGAATTGCCTGATGGTATTGCAACAAGGTTCCTGGGTGCTGGTCCGACCACTTTTATATTCATGCTTTTCAGGTCGAAAAGATTGACAGGTGTAGCATTATCAATCGCTTTAAAATAAAGCTGGTATGGATTTTTCCTGACATGATTACAGGTTGTATTCCATGTAAACAGTCCGGTATTATGTGCGACTGAATCGTTGGCAGTAAAAACTGCTGGATTGGCTATTTGAAATGGAGCTCCTGCTGCAGTAAGCTTTATCATGTCCTGATCCACATCAGTTGCCACAACTTTAAATTGCAGGGTAGTGCCGGCTTCCACGCAGGTATCAGGAATCGGTTCAATAACCGGGGCGTTGTTGTTGCAGGTAACTATTGTAATCTGCATATCGCGGGTAATATAGCCTATTAATAAACCGTTTCGCCATTCCTCAATCTTGAAAGCAATATTGTATTCACCCTGGTTCTGGGGCTTATCCCAACGTATTTCGCCGGTAATCGGATTGATGGTAAAGGAACTTCCTTCACTGGTTCCGGGGTATGTGTAACCCGGAATGTTTACACCTCCGGCACCCTTGCAAGTTACCAGCCTGAACGAAAGGCTGTCGCCATCAGGATCGTAAGCCCCGGGATTATGAATGAAAGGCTGGTTTACACAACCCTGGTCAATTGGCGGCAGCAACAGCAGCGGCGACGAATTGGGCCCGATATAGGGATTTATAACCAGTTCGGTTTCAATATACAACGGAACATCCACCGAATTGGGGATATTTAAAATACCATAGTTCCGGTTCGGATCTTCGAGCGATATTTTGTACGTGTTTGGACCCGGGAAAGTGTGAATGCCGGTATACAGGTTTTTTTTAATATCCGGGCCTACAATTTCACCGGTATGCCCCTGCTGGTTTACAGGGCCGTTGTTTCGGGCCAATACCGTCTTTGTTTTATCACCCCAATCAATCTGCAGTTCGTACCTGTCGGCAGGGCTGGGCGCATAGGAGTATGTTACGATGGTTACTTCGTATGTTGTGCCCGAAATGTATCTGAAGGTAATCTCACCTGCTCGTTGGTGGGTAGCCATCAACGGACCAGCAATAAAGGTCAGCAGAACAAGCAGGAAGAAAAATTTCCTCATAATCATCAAAAAAATCAATTCATGAACGGCACAAGAATCAGGCCTTTTTGCTCATCTAAACTCCAAAAGTACAAATAAGGTTTTATTTGAATCAGAATAATTGTGAAGTTTTCGAATTTTATCGTGTACTGTATAAATTCACGAAAGGAAAAGTCGTGTTATGCTAAGGATATTTTAATAATATTTTGATGCATGTTTTAATAATCATGATCTGAATGAAGGAAATTCTGTATGCTGCTGAGCCTGAATAAGGCGTGTTCGCGATCTGTTTTTTTAGTATTTTTGACAACTTAAGCAGGAAGGATCCCCGATATATGTATACTATTGATCTGCAGAAGGAGAAAAAGGAAATTGTTAAGCGCTACCGTGCCCTGATGCGGGCCTGGAGTGCAAACAAGGGCGTGCAGAAGAATAACCAGGTGCGCAAGGCTTTTATTATGGCTTCGCAGGCTCACTTCACCATGCGCCGGCGCACAGGCGAACCTTATATTTACCATCCTCTAGAGGTTGCCCGCATTGTAGCAGGTGAAATCGGGCTGGGCGAAACAGCCATCATCAGTGCACTGCTGCACGATGTGGTCGAAGATAATCCCGATTATACCATTGATATGATCAGGCAGAAATTCGGGGATAAGGTGGCTTACATTGTGGATGGACTTACCAAGATCAAAGATGGTTACGAGCGGCTTGAATCGACAGCACAGGTTGAAAGCATCAAGAAAATGATGCTCACCCTGAGTGACGATGTGAGGGTGATCCTGATAAAGCTGGCCGACAGGTTGCACAATATGCGTACGCTCGACTCGATGCCGGCTTCGAAACAGCACAACATTGCTGCCGAAACCCTGTACCTGTATGCTCCGCTGGCACACCGGCTGGGGTTGTATGTGATTAAAAGCGAACTCGAAGACCTGGCGCTTAAATACAACGAGCCCGAGATTTACCGCACCATTTATTTAAAACTTCAGAAAACCGAGCTCGAACGTAAAAGCTTCATTCAGAAGTTTATATACCCGATTAAAAAAGCACTGGCCGCCCAGGGTATTGAATACGAAATCGACACCCGCGATAAATCAGTTTACTCCATCTATAAAAAAATGCAGGTAAAGGAAATCCCGTTCGAGGAGGTTTACGACCTGTTTGCAGTACGCATTATCATTGAATCGCCTCCCGAACAGGAAAAGATCGATTGCTGGCGGGTTTATACACTGATTACCGATAATTACAATCCCAAGCAAAATCGTTTGCGAGACTGGATTTCGACGCCTAAAGCCAATGGCTACGAATCGCTGCATACCACGGTAATGAGCCCGACCGGGCAATGGGTCGAAGTGCAGATACGCACCCGGCGAATGCACGAAATAGCCGAACGTGGTTATGCCGCCCATTGGAAATACAAACAAAAAATTGACAAGGATAAAGCCCAGGAATCAGGGCTGGATGAATGGCTGGTCGAAATACGCAAAATCCTGAAATCGCCCGACGCCAACACATTAAATTTCCTCGATGACATCAAGCTGACGCTTTTCAGCGACGAGGTTTTTGTCTGGACGCCCAAAGGACATCTGAAATCATTGCCTTCGGGAAGTTCGGTACTCGATTTTGCGTACCTGGTGCATACCGAACTGGGTAACCATTGCATTGGCGTTAAAGTAAACCGGAACCTGGTACCGCTCGATCAGAAGTTACGAAGCGGCGACCAGGTCGAA
>CAYNVK010000435.1:0-3595 GCA_964400395.1 uncultured Lentimicrobiaceae bacterium
CGTTGGGCCATAGCAATCCCAACTGTTCCAGCCCATGGGTGGCGTTTGTGCCCATTTTTTAAACTCACCCTTTTTATGAACAGCCTGTGCTTTAACGTTGAATGCTGCGATGCAGACAAGCAAAAGAATAAAAATCGCTGGTTTTATGTTTTTCATCTGTTATTATTTATTTTTTACGGGTCAGATGCCTGCCTTGTCGGCAGACAGGGAATACGCCAGATTGATCATAATAGCATTTTCGGTTGCTGATTTTTCGCAATCATGGCTATTTCATTTTTCTTTAGATTTAAATCGTTTACCACTTTAGATGTAAATTCCTCTCCCGCATTGATCCACGCAAGGCGAAAACCACCTTTCCAATTTTAGATTTATGGTACAGGCAACCGAACTTATTTGCCGGTTTTACAAATTAACGGCCTTTGATTTTTGGATCACTTATTAATTTTTCTTCATTTTTAACCTTACCATCAGCACCTCATGACCTGCAATTGTGGTTTTCAGGTTCTGACTTGTTTTACCCAGGTTCTTTTTCGTCCAGAGGTCAATCACATCATACTCATTCATCTTGATATTGAATGTAGTTTTTGCAATTGATTCGTGGTACATTCCATGTTTTTTCCAGTCGTAATCGAGGTTAACCGGCACATTGCTCCTGTTCAGAAAGCAGATGGCAGCTTCTCCTCCGGCCAGTGGTTTCACCCATACTTCGAGGTCGCCGAAATCAATAAATTTGTATCCCTGCAAACCAAGCGTATCCTGGTTAACGGCGATAACATCCTTATTGGTAAGTATTTCCTTGATTTCAGGAGTCATGCTACGAAGATCATTGCCTGCCATCAGAGGCGCAGCCAACATACTCCAGAGGCTGAAATGGGCTTTATACTCGCCGGTGGTCATGCCTCCGTTACCCACTTCGAGCATATCAGGATCGTTCCAGTGGCCGGGTCCGGCATAACTTTCGAGGCCAACCTGCTTGTCGAGAATTTGCAAAACGCCAAGTCCGCCCCAGTCGAGCTGGCAGTCGAAACAATCGCGGATATCAGCTGTGGTACGCCACAGGTTACCAATTCCTTTGCCCCATTCCCAGGGTTTTGCTTCACCCCATTCGCAAATGCTGAAAACAATCGGGCGGCCGCAAACTGCCAGCGCATCGCTCATGGTTTTATAGGCTGCTTTGGCATTCTGACCTTCGTCGGAACACCAGTCGAATTTAAGGTAATCAACATCCCAGGCAGCATATTGCCGGGCATCCTGAAACTGGTAACCCCGGCTTCCCGGACGCCCCTGGCAAGTGAGTGAACCGGCACAGGAATAGATCCCGAATTTCAGCCCTTTGGCATGAATATAATCGGCAAGTGCTTTCATCCCGGAAGGAAAACGTTCAGGATCAGGAATAATATTCCCGTCTTTATCGCGCCCGGTCTGCCAGCAATCGTCGATTACAATATACTGGTAACCGGCATCTTTCATACCCGATTTTACAAGGGCATCAGCCATTTCTTTAATCAGTTTTTCGGATACGTTGCAACCGAATTTATTCCAGCTGTTCCAACCCATCGGAGGTGTTGCCGCCAGGTGACTGAAGGTTTGGCTATAGGAAGTAAAAATAGAAGCAGTTAAGATAACAGCTATGAGCAAGACTTTGTTTTTCATTGAATTGTATTGTATTTGATTTATTTGATTTTATTTCCAAACGGCAACCGAAGCCGGTTTCAGGATTTTTTCGCCTACCAGCAAACGTGCTCCTGCCGGAATTGTGAGGGTGTAATCAGCCGACGAATAATTTACGGCAACATTAAATCCCTGGCGCCAGAATACATATATTCCTTTGGGAAGATTATCAGTGCTGATTCCGGCCTTTTGATAAACTGACTTCAATACATCTTTTTCGAACAGTCCGTCTTCCGAATCAATACCCACATAAGTAACTGTGCCTTTCCCCAGTTTTCGGCTCACAACTGCCGATTTGCCTGCATAAAACTGGTTTGCATACACCGCCGGTGAGCTTGTACCCGCATCGGGCGACAGAACATCGCCCCAGTTGTTCCATGGGTACATTTTACCGTTCATTTTTACCGTACCTTTCGTTTCGGGCATCATCAAATCGAAGAAATCAATTTTCGCACCTATAAGTTTTAAAATCGGAGAAGCCCATGGTCCTTGCCAGAGTTGACCATCCCGATTTTTTTGAGCAGTACGGCAGGTTAACACCAGGTTTCCGCCCTGTTGAACATAGTCAGCCAGCCGATCAACCAGCATGCTGTCGATCAACTGATAAGCCGGTGCGATAAGCATTTTATATGCGGAAAAATTGTCCTTTTCACCAATCATATCCACCGGTGCCCCGCTAGACAAGGCTGCATCCAGGTACTTCGACATGTGGTTGAATGTATTCCACTGGCTTGTTTGTTTCTGAAAATCCAGGTCCCACCAGTTTTCGTGGTTCCAGAGAATGGCGGTTTTCCGATGTTGCAAATCCGTGGGCAAATGGGAGTTACTATCGTACAATTTGCGGAGTGCGATTATCTCTTTCATAAATTGACGATATTCGAGCCCGCCCTGCGAAGGCGTAACACCATCGGTACCAACAATGCCGGCGTGATATTGCTCCGAACCATAAAGCGGCTGACGATACCGGTAGGTACAGGCAAAATCGCTACCTGCTGCCCAGGCATGGTAAAGCCACATGCGCACGGCGCCGGGCTGAGGCTGGGGATTTATTTCGCCCCAGTTTACCTGCCCCGGCTGCAGTTCCATCACGCCGGTAACGCCATTCACAGGCCTGTAGAAAGCATTGGCATAATTCATAAATTTCGGGTCGCCAAGCCTGAAACTTAAAGGATCGCTGCTGTTATTCACCCGGATCGGGTACATGGTGTACGAAGGAAAATCGAGGCTTGTGCTCCGGCGAGCATCGGCGCCTTTCTGGCTCCCGGTGTAATTGGTGGTGATCCACTGTTTGCCATCCGAATGCTTACGAATAATATTGGCCTGCAAATTCAGGAATTCGGCCTGCATATCCGCCGAAAACCGCTTAAAGTCGAGGTAAGCATGTGGACTTGAACCGCCATGTGAAGGATTAAAACAGCGTACCTGTTCGAAGTCGTTGTAATTCATCCCCCAAAAGGCGGCGCCCCAATGCAGGTTAAGGTTTTCAATGGTTTGATACTTGTTTTTGAGCCAGGTGCGGAATTTTTGGTCTGCAGCCGGGCTGAAGTCCTCGGGCGCATAGGGTTCGTTGTCAACCTGCCAGCCAATAATCCGGCTATCGCGGCCGTAATGCTCAGCAAGGGCATTCACATAAGTTGCGGTATATCGACGGTATAATTCGTTGCATACCGAAACATTTTGCCTTGCGCCATGCATTTGCGAAACAAAGTTTTCGTCCCACAGGAATATCTCCGGGTGCGCGGTTGCCAGCCATGCCGGCGGGGTGGGCGTTGGCGTACACATGATCACTTTCAGGCCATGTTTAGCAGCCAGGTCAACTGCTTTGTCGAGCCAGGCAAAAGTAAATTTGCCTTCCTGTGGCTCCACCATAACCCATGCAAACTCGGCGTAATGAACAAACTCAAAACCCATGGCAGCGATATTG
>CAYNVK010000436.1:0-3575 GCA_964400395.1 uncultured Lentimicrobiaceae bacterium
AAAACTTAAACATCTATTCATGAAAATGATTCCACAAAAACCATTTTTAACCCCGTTAATCATCTTCACCCTGGTTATAGCAGGTTTTAGAACACGAGCACAGGAAACTTCTGTTTCGCCGGAAGCGGCGGATTCGCTGAATAACAAAATTGAAACTGTAAAATCGGATCTCGAATTACTGAAACGGTTAAAAATAACCGGTTACATTCAGGCACAATGGCAACTTGCCGATACCGCAGGCGCCGTAACACCCTATTCGGGTGGCGCTTTCCCGATTGCTACCGACAACCGATTTTCCATCCGCCGTGGCCGGGTTAAGCTTACCTACGAAAACGAACTGTCGACCTATGTTTTGCAGATTGATGCTACCGAAAAAGGAGTTTCGCTCAAAGATGCTTATGTAGCTGTTAAAGATCCATGGGCACAGTTTGTAACAGTTACAGCCGGTTTATTTAACAGGCCGTTCGGTTACGAAATATCCTATTCATCGAGTTCGCGCGAAACTCCCGAACGTGCCCGCATATTCCAGAACCTGTTCCCCTGCGAACGCGACCTGGGGGCTATGCTTACTTTGCAGCAAAAAAAAGGCAGTCGGTTCGACTGGATTAAACTGGATGCCGGATTATTTACCGGGAACGGGATAAACCCTGAATTCGACTCAAAAAAGGATTTTATCGGCCACCTGAGCTTTGCCAAGGCCAACAAACGCGAAACCATAAAATTTGGCGGTGGGGTTTCCTATTATAACGGCAGTGTTTTCCAGGGTACAAAATATGTGTATTCGCCGGGCGAAGTAATTGATGTAACCCAGCCTGGTCTGGTAGATTCAACAGCTTCGAATAAAAACGGGTTTGCCAAACGCCAGTATATCGGTGTTGATGCGCAGCTCAGTTTCCAGTCGCCGGTTGGTTTTACATCCTTTCGTGCCGAATACATTACCGGTCAGCAGCCCTCAGCAAAAGCTACCAATGCCAGCGTATCGGGCAGCACGCTGCTGAATTACGATACCTACATCAGGAAAGTAAGCGGTGGATATGTTTATTTTATTCAAAACATTGGCCAAACCAAACACCAGTTTGTACTGAAATACGATTGGCTCGATCCGAATACCAAGGTAAAAGAAAAGGAGATTGTTGCAAAATCGGCTGCCGGTAAAAATACAGCCCTGGGAACTGCCGATATCAAATTTAACACCCTTGGAATTGGCTGGAACTATCGTTTCAACTCGCAGGTAAAACTGACAGCATATTACGAAATTGTTAAAAATGAAACTACAGGCTTGTCACCCGTTGGACTGAACAGAACGTTAGATACTTCCAAAGACCTGAAAGACAATGTTTTTACCTTGCGGGTTCAGTATAAATTTTAAATAAAACAGGTAACAATTTCTTAACATTGGCTTAAAACACACTTAATATCATAAACCTTACTTTGTAAAAAATTAAAACATGAAAAAGTTAATTCTTATCGCATTAATCGCCATTACGGCACCTTACCTACAGGCACAAAAAGTTGGTTTCAAAATTAAAGGATCCGACACCGTGCTTCCGCTCACGCAGAAAGAAGCCGAACTGTATATGAAGAAAAACCCAAATACCTCAATTATGGTAACCGGTGGCGGCTCGGGGGTTGGTGTTTCGGCATTGCTGAGTGGCACAACCGACATAGCACAGTCGTCGCGCAGTTTGAAACTGGATGAAAAAATGAAACTCAACGATGCAGGCAAAGCATTTAAGGAAACCATAATTGCTTACGACGCACTTGCAGTAATTGTAAACCCGGCCAATAAAGTTACCAAACTTACCCGTGAGCAGCTCGAAGGAATTTTCACCGGCAAAATTAAAAACTGGAAAGAAGTAGGTGGCGACGACGAGAAAATGGTTGTTTACTCACGCGAAACCAGCTCAGGTACTTACGAATTCTTTAAAGAGCATGTGCTTAACAAAAAGAATTTTGCGCCATCAGCTTTACTAATGCCTGCAACCGGTGCCATTGTACAATCCGTGAGCCAGACCAAAGGCGCTATCGGATATGTAGGACTGGCATATATCGAAAAATCAGTAAAACCAATAGATGTATCGTACGACAAAGGCAAAACCTATGTTGCACCTAACGTTGCAAATGCCAAGAGCAAAAAATATCCTATCACCCGTCCGCTGTACTACTATTACCTGGCTACTACCGAAAAAACAGTAAGTCCGTACATAAAGTTTATACTTTCACCCGAAGGACAAAAGATAGTACTTAACGAAGGCTATGTTCCAATAAATTAATAAATTCAGGATTGATTGAATAGGGTTGAAATTGGAAAGGAAGGTTTCACTCGCCTGTGATTACCTTCCTTTTTTTTCAAACAAATTAGCCGCAAAATCAGCCCGGTCACAACTTAACCACAGATATCCTATGCATATTGCTTCAATATCGATATATTTCCTCTGTAAATAATTTGAATACAAAGGTCAGGGGGAACCTACATGAAATTTCCATTTGGTGTTTGTGAAAAAGCTTTTTTTCATGTAGGTTTGTTAAGTTTAAATGCCATTTGAACCCCGCTATATAAGCAGCACTGTAAAACTGAAGGAACTGATTAACTACTACATGAAGAACTTTAGAAAAATATTTGAAAAATTTATTGAAGGTGTTTTGTTTTCGAGCAGCACCATCACCAGCCTGACTGTAATTTTAATCATTGTTTTTTTGTTTCGTGAAGGCATCGGGCTTTTTAACAGTTCGCCCATCGAAAAAAACTTTGTTATTACGGTAAGCAAGCAAAACCCGGTTCAGCAGCTGAATGCAAACCAGATAAAGGCAATATTTAACCAGGATATAACCAACTGGTCGCAAGTGGGAGGCGCCAAAGACAGTATTATACTTTTTACTACCAATGACATTACAAATTATTACAGTGAGGACGAATTAGGTCCAAACCTCGAATACCTGCCCCAAAAACTTAACGATTTTATAGTAGCAAACCCGGGGGCCATCATGTATGTTTCGGGTAAAAACCTGCCCAAGGACTTTCATGGTCATTTCATAAAAATTAAAGATATTTCTGTTTCCGATTTTATTTTCGGAAACTACTGGTACCCTACTTCCGATCCCATTCCAAGCTACGGAATATGGCCCATGATAATCGGCACGCTGATGGTAACTCTCGGGGCACTTCTTTTTGCCATACCTCTGGGGTTAGCTACAGCCATTTATATGGCCGAAGTAGCCGACATCCGCATACGTAACCTGCTGAAACCTGTTATCGAATTGTTAGCCGGTATACCTTCGGTGGTTTATGGCTTTTTCGGACTTATTGTTATCGTTCCGCTGGTGCAGCAAATGTTTAACCTTGTGGTAGGCGAAACTGTACTTGCCGGAAGCATTGTACTGGGTATAATGGCCTTACCTACCATTATAACCATTACCGAAGACTCGCTGCGCACCACTCCTCTTTCCCTGAAAGAAGCCAGCCTCGCCCTGGGAGCCACACGTTGGCAAACCCTGGTACGGGTGGTTATTCCGTATGCCAAGTCAGGAATATCAACGGCAATAATTCTGGGCATTGGCCGTGCCATTGGCGAAAC
>CAYNVK010000437.1:0-3544 GCA_964400395.1 uncultured Lentimicrobiaceae bacterium
AGAATATCACACTTCTATCTGCAGCCCATCGTAAGCCAGGTGCACACCCTCAGGCAGTTTGTATTCCACTTCATCGTATTTCCCCAGGAAATGACTGATATGGGTAAGATAGGCCTTTTCGGGTTTCAGGTCATTTAATATTTCGAGCGATTCGTTTAATGAGAAATGCGATATATGGCGCGAATGGCGAAGTGCATTGATTACAATCACTTTCGACCCACGGATTTTTTCCAGCTCCGAAGGCGAAATATAATTTGCATCCGTGATATAGGTAAAATCGCCGATACGGTATCCGAACACTTTCATTTCCTGGTGCATAACCTGTACCGGCGTGAAATTAAAATCACCTATTGCGAACGGATTATTCGTGATGGGATGCAGGTTAAGCTGCGGTGCCCCGAAATAGCGGCCTGGCGTAAAGATGTAGGGAAACTGCTCTCTTATGGCATCAAGCGTGGGCTGCGAGCCATATATATCAATGGATTTGTGGAGTATAAAATTATAAGCCCTGATATCGTCGAGCCCGGCAATATGGTCGCGGTGCGCATGCGTAAAAAGTACTGCATTAATGTCATCAACCTTGTGTTTCAGCATCTGTATCCTGAAATCGGGGCCACAGTCGATGATGATGTTCGATCCTCCCCTGCTGAGCATTACCGAAGTTCGATATCGCTTATCGCGTGCATCGCTGCTGGTACATACTTCGCAGTTGCATGCCACAACCGGAACTCCCGTTGAGGTACCTGTTCCCAGGAATGTAATTTTCAGTTTATTTTCTGCATTTAGCACAGGGCAAGGATATTAGTAGTTCGTGGTATAAACTTAAAAACTATGCATACCAGGTGTTTTTGTCACCTGGCGAAGTGCACAGGCATTTCAATAAATCATTTCTTCTACCATCGATTTGTCTCTTTCCAGCTGCTTTTTCAGTTCATCGGTTTCGGTAAACTTAATTTCATTGCGAATATATTTCGCGAAATAAACAGTGGCGTCTTTTCCGCCAAGCGAATTATGATTGGCGAAAGGAAATATTTCGATGCAAATATCTTCTTTTCGCCTGTCGTCGCCATAGCGGCTGTTTTTAATATTGAGAATGGCCTTGAATGATTCGCCATCGGCCTCGATGCGGACCGCGTACACACCATCAGGCGGCACCAGTTTGCATTCTTCCTCAATTTCGATATACAGCGTTTGTATGTTTCGCTCAATTAATTCGATGTTTCCTGATCTCAGCTTCCCCATGATCATATAATGGTGATCGAGGTAGGCATTGGCGCGCTGAATCCGGCCTTCCTGTAACGATTTACGGATAAGCGTTGAACTTACCGTTTCGTTGTGGATATCCTGTTCCGGAATTTCCTCAACCTCGAAATTATAATAATTGCCCAGTTCTTTCAGGAAGTCGAAATTACCTTCGCGGTTGTAGCCAAACTGGTGGTTAAAGCCAATTACTATTTTACGCGCATTTAATTTTGCAACCAGTATATCCCTGATAAAATCGATGGATGAGATACGGGCAAACTCGGGGGTGAAGGAAACAATGATAAGGTTCTGTAAACCAGCTTTGCGCAGAAGTTCAATCTTTTCGCGCTGCGAGTTTATGAGAAACAAGTCCTTGCCGGCGGTTTCGGGAAACAGCACTTTGCGTGGATGCGGGTGAAAAGTGATCAGCACACTTTCGCCTTGTATTTCGCGTGCCAGCTTATTAATACGGTTTATAATCGCCCTATGCCCCACATGTACGCCATCAAAACTCCCCGTGGTAATTACAGGGTTAGGAATGGGAAGCAGGTGATCAAAATCGTAAAAAATTCGCATCGTTAAACCACTTGAAGTACTTGACAAAAAGGCGTATTGATTCTGAGCGAAAAACCGCTAACAGATCTCTTTTAGACTTTTTTTACAAAATATGCCAGTTTTTCAAGTGACGTAATCATGTCATACTCTTCAAGGTAAACGTTTGAAGGCACATTGATGGGTTTGGGGGTAAAATTGAGAATACCCTTTATGCCTGCCTGTACCAAAAGTTCAGCAACAGCAGCAGCTTCCGAAGCAGGCACTGTTAAAACGGCAATAGTGATATTTTCATTTTTAATGATCTCCGTGAGCTTGTCGAAATGATAACACCATACCCCGGCATATACCCGATCCACTTTTTCGGGGTTCATATCGAACCCTGCCACCACGGTGAGCTTGGTTCGTTTACCGCTGAAATAGCCGATTATAGCACGGCCCAGGTTCCCGATTCCGATTACGGCAACTTTCTGCCCTTCTCTGCTGTCGATAATTTTACCGATAATATCAATAAGTTCTTTTACATCGTATCCTTGCCTGAGGGTGCCTGAATAGCCGATAAGCATAATATCGCGCCTTACCTGCACCGAAGTAATATGCAGCATGGCTGCCAGTTCGTGCGAAAAAATATGATGCTTGCCCGAAGCATTAGCCAGTAATAAGGTTCTGCGGTATTGGCTGAGACGTTCAACTGTTTTGTCTGGTAGTTTTTTTGCTGCCATGTAAGTAGTTAGATTAGGTATTTTATTTTTTTATTTACAGGTTTATGATTCGGGTTCGAGCAGGGTAATGATAAACGAGGTGCCACTGCCTGGTTCACTCTGTACATCAATGGAACCCTGGTACATATCAACTATTTTCTTTACAATGGAGAGGCCCAGTCCGCTGCCGGTTACTTCGCGGGTCTGGAAACTCTTGATGCGCACAAAATCTTCGAAAATTTTCTCTTTATCTTCCTTATTCAAACCGATGCCCGTATCCGAAACGGTTATACGGAGCAGGCTTTCTTTTTTCTCGATAAAAATATCAACACGCCCACCCACTTTGTTGTACTTCACCGCATTGGATATCAGGTTGTTCATAATGATCTCTATCTCGCCCGGATCGGCTTTCATTTCGCAGGCTTCGCGCGAATTAACGTAGATATCAACATCCTTTTGTATGGCATAGGGCCGGATGGTATCAACCGACATCTGCACGATTTTCCGGATGTTCACCTTTTCGAGCTTTTGGGTAGGCTTACCGGTTTCAATTTTGGTCAGGTCGAGCAGGTCGAGTATCAGTTGCCGCATGCCCTTGATACGTTCCATGGAGCGATCGAGCATTTCGTCGTAGGCATCAATATTATTACCGAACTGCCTGTCCTTAATCATCTTAAGGTATCCGTCGATGGCATTGAGGGGCGCCTTTAATTCGTGCGATAATACGGACAAAAACTGGAACCTGATCTGTTTGCCTGTATTATTTAAGCTTTGGGTCATCCTTTTCAGGAAAATCTGTTTGGTGATATTTTCAACCGAAGCCCTGATTTCCTGCGGAGTAAAAGGTTTGGGAATAAAATCGAATGCGCCGTCGCGGGTGGCTTTCACCGCAAGTTCCAGCGAAGCATACGAAGTAATCATAACCACCACGATATCGTAATGCTTGTTTTTAACATACTCCAGTACTTCCACGCCCTGTATATCAGGTAACTTGTTGTCGAGCAAAAGAATTTCGGGGAGCTCGTGGTCAATTATTTCGATGCCCGATT
>CAYNVK010000438.1:0-3543 GCA_964400395.1 uncultured Lentimicrobiaceae bacterium
ATACTGCCAGTATCTGCCATTTGTATGCATCCAGGAAATCAGAATCCTTGTACAGTATTTTGCTCCCTTCGGGTATGGCAGTCGAATTTTCAATATTCCAGCGTTTCAACTGACGCCAGTCGAACAAATTCTCGTAACAATCAGATTCTGTAACTTTTACCAGGCTCGGGTTTCCCCCATTGAGTATATAAACAGCTGCTTTGCCGGCAGTTTCGGCAGCCTTTCGGAAACTCAGAATATAACCGCCTATGGCACCTTCGCCAAAACCCATATCGGTGTAGGCAAAAACCGGTACATTGGAAGCTTTGCTTATTAAACGGAAACTTTCATAATTATAATATGGCAACCTTCGGCTATCCATAATAAAAGAGGAAAGTATTACGATGCTGTTAGCCGGCAAATTACGTACCTTTTTCAGCACCTCATCCATGGATATATTTGTAAAAAATATAACCTTCTTATTGTTTATAATTTTAGCAGCCTCCTGCTGCGACATCAGAAGAAAAAGGCTATCGGATTTAGCCACACCACAGATAAAGTAAACATTCGAAGCTTTGGGGAACAAATCCATGGCCTGGTGAAGCGTGCGCCCGAGGTTCAGTTTTAAACTTATTAAAGCGGTTTTATCGTTGAGTGCTATATCATATTTCATTCCGTACCTGCTCAGGTCATAATCAATAGTTACCACCGGCAGGTTCAGCAAATAGCTATCCGCATGCTTTTTAATGGTCGATACAATATCAACACCAACACATATCAATAAATCGAGTTTGATGTTTTTATACTTCTGATTGTATACGTTAAATCGTTCCTGGGGATAAGCATCTTTTGGGTAGTGCTCCTGCTCGAGGTATTCGCTGTGCAAATTATAACCGGTACCATATTCATCGTCCAGTTTCTGCCTGATTCCTTCAATTAAAAGCCTGTAGGCCGGGGTGCTGGGCGACTGAGCAAAAAGGATCAGGATGTTTTTATCTTGCTGTCCAACAATTGAATCAGCATGTGCAGGAACTGAACCCAAGAAGATACAAAATATAAGAATCAAAAATGATTTGTCACCACAAGCCATAAGTTTTAATCCTGAAATTAACTTTCGATACGAAAACCCAATATTCAAAACTAAACCCTGCATTTTACCACGCATTTAAAAAAAACAAATATAGTAAATAAATATTTAAAAGCATAGTAAAATTTTCTGACGAATGAACTTTGACCGTCATCACAAAAAGTTTTGAGACATCCGGCTAACGACTGGAAAAGTTGTAATATCAGAAATCATTCAATAAAACTAACGGCAGCGCATTAACAAGCAAAAAGGCTGCCGGTTACATGCCGGCAGCCTTATTGCAACACAGTGACTAACACCAGATTTATTCCTTCACAATTTTAACAATTTGGATAAAGTCGCCTTGCAAAACTTTAACGAAGTAAATTCCGGGAAGTAAATCACCCCCAAAAACAGTAGTATTCTCATTTGCAACTTTCATGGTCGCTATCTGTCTGCCGGTAACATCTGAAATATAGAGATCAACAGGTGTATCCAAAACAGATGCAACTTTCAGGTTGAAATTATCTGTAGCAGGATTTGGCCAGATTTTTATGTCAAATGGTGTATTATTTGCCGTGTTATCAAGTCCGGTAAAAATTTCTTCCGATTTTGGTTGCCTCCCGGCCAAGTTTATTCTGTCAGCAACTAACTGAAGCGAAATTTTTATACCTATTTTGCAACCACCGTAAAATTATCCATAAGCCTGATATCTTTGCTCGAAGCGCCTATCATAATCCGGAAATCGCCGGGCTCGACAATCCATTTCATGTTTTTATCAAGCAATTGAAGGAGCCCGGGTGTAATATCGAAGGTTACTTCTTTGGTTTCGCCCGGATTAAGGCTTATTTTTTGAAATCCTTTCAACGCAATTACAGGTTGCGAAACGGAGGAAAGCAGGTCGCGGATATAGAGCTGTACCACTTCGTCACCTGCATACATGCCGGTATTTTTAATCTTACAGGTTACGGTCAGTTTTCCATCAGCAGTGAATTGCTTCTGCGAAAATTTCAAGTCCGAATATTCAAAAGTGGTGTAACTGAGTCCATATCCAAAAGGGAAAAGCGGCTGACCGGTTAAATTATTATAATCATCTCCCCTACCCGTTGGCTTGTGGTTATACACCAATGGCAACTGTGATTCGTGCATCGGGAAAGTGATAGTTAATTTCCCCGAAGGATTGTATTTCCCCAGCAAAACATCGGCAACAGCATTACCACCTTCTTCGCCCGGGTACCAGATATCGGCAATGGCTTGTACTTTATCCATCCAGTTATTCATGGTAACAGCGCTTCCGCCCGAAAGCAAAACTATAACAGGTTTGCCTGTGGCAGCCACAGCCTCGATTAACTGTTCCTGTTTCCCCGGCAGGCTTAACATGGCGCGGTCGCGGAATTCGCCTTCCTCTATACCAACGGTTACAATTACAACCTCCGCTTTTTCAGCTACAGCAACAGCATCGTTGATCTGTTTCTGCCATAAATCGTCAACACCAACATTCCATATCAGCCGGAAGCGGGCAGTTCCTGAACTTTCGAAATACTCAATTCGTATATCGTAGGATTTACCTTTTTCAAAGCTAAAATCAACCGTTTTATTACCGAAAGAAACTTTCTTCCAGTTTTCAATCAGAAGTATATTATTGATATACAAGCGATAACCATCATTTCCCTCGATTCCGATTGTGAATTTCCCGGTTTCGGGAGCAGTAAGTTTGCCTTTCCAGCGGATGGAATAGCAATCGAAAGCCAGTTTTGGATCGGGCGAAAACAAGGTCCAGCCAAACTGCATATTTTCGTCAACACGTTTCACAACCGGCTCGCCTGCGAGGTTGATGGTATTGAAATATTCAGCCGAAAGCCCGTTTTTATTTTCACCATTGAACGTACACGACAGGTTTTGCGAGGGGACTGTAACAAACGGTTTGTATTCCCTGTCAACGCCATGCGAATAGCTTACCCGGCATCCGGCAGGAAGCTGGGCTTTCAGTCCATCGAGGATAGAAGTTTTCTTAATTCCAGGGCCGGCATAGCCGCCAAGCCTGCTTTCGACTGCATCGGGACCGATAACAGCTATTGATTTAATGCTATTTTTAAGCGGAAGAACCTGGTTCTCATTTTTTAACAGCACAATCGATTCGCGTGCTGATTGCCTGGCAAGTTCGCGGAAAGAAGCATGCCCATTCCATTTTTCAGCTTCAGCGGCATCAACATAAGGATTTTCGAAAAGTCCCAACTCAAATTTGGCACGCAAAACCCTGCGCACGGCTTCGTTGAGTGCTTCGGGTTTAACCATTCCTTTTTCGAAAGCTTCCCAAAATAAAGGATAATGATCGTAGGAGGTCTGAAAAATAACATCCAGCCCGTTGTTGATTGCCTGAGCGGTTGCGTCGGCGTAATCAGCAGCTGTAAAATGCAATACATTGGCGCCACCTACTGCACTGGCATCGGAAATCACAAATCCTTTAAAACCCCAGTCGCGTTTCAAAATCTGGTTCA
>CAYNVK010000439.1:0-3534 GCA_964400395.1 uncultured Lentimicrobiaceae bacterium
CGTGATCCTGAATATAAAACGATATGGTACCAGTATGTTCAAAACTGGAGGCGATAATTCGCTGAACCAAAACCCAAATAATCGACCAACTGCTGAATAACCATTAAATAACCATTGAATGACCATTGAATGACCATTGAATGACAAAAGAATAACCAAAATCTAACTTAAATCCTATAACCAACCCCAGGCTACTGATATGTACGAACGTAATTTTAAATCACCACGCCGCCAGCCCGAAAACCTGATATATGGAGTACACCCCATCCTGGAAGCTTTGAATGCCGGGAAAGATATAGAAAAGATTCTTCTTTCGCGTGAACTCCGGAATCCCCAGGTACGTGAAATCACTTCGCTGGCTGAGCAACTGGAAATACCGGTACAAAAGGTTCCGAACGAAAAACTCGGATCATTTACCAAAGCCAACCACCAGGGTATTGTTGCATTTGTATCAATGATCGAATACCAGCCGGTTGAAGACATACTGATGCACATTTTCGAGAGTGGCAGGCAACCTATGTTTATGATCCTCGACAGGGTAACTGATGTGCGGAATATGGGCGCTATAGCCCGTAGTGCTGAATGCGCAGGCGTTGATGCACTGATTATTCCTTCGCGCGGCAGCGCCCAGGTAAATGCCGATGCCATTAAAACTTCGGCAGGGGCTTTAAACCTAGTACCGGTACACCGAAGTCCAAACCTGAAAAACACCCTCCGCTATCTGAAAGATTCAGGCGTAAGGCTTGTGGCTGTTACAGAGCATGGAAGCACTAATTACAGCACCACTGATCTCACAGGCCCAATAGCATTTATCATGGGATCAGAAGAAGACGGCATTTCGCCCGAATACCTGAAACTTTGCGACGAGCGTATCCAGATTCCCCTGGCCGGAACCATAGGCTCACTGAATGTTTCGGTTGCTGCCGGAATCATAATATTTGAAGCAGTAAGACAACGAAACTTATAGCAGCATCCTTCGTACAGGAAATTAAATAGTACCATAAAATACTGTATTCCAAACATTTTTATTTTTAAAATGTTAAATGTGTCTCAAAAGCCGGATTAGTATTTACTCATCATCGGTTAGTTTTTCCCACACATTTTAATCAAAAACCAGTAGATATGAACGTACTTTTAATAGTTCTGGCAATTGTAGCCGGAGTGGTGGCTCTGCTCCTGCTTGCAGCCCTGTTTACCAGGAAAGAATACCAGGTAACCCGCGACATCACAATAAGCCAGCCCCGGCAAAAGGTGTTCGATTATATTAAATACCTGCGAAACCAGGATAATTTCAGCAAATGGGCCACCATGGATCCAGAAATGAAAAAAGAGTACCATGGAACCGATGGCACGCCAGGGTTTGTTTCGGCTTGGGACAGTAACATGAAAAATGTGGGCAAAGGCGAGCAGGAAATCATCAAAAATACCGATGGCGCGCAGGTTGACTTTAGCATACACTTTATCAAACCATTCGAAGGACTTGCCACGGCATATATGCAAACAACTGCGGAATCGGAAAACCGAACCCACGTTACCTGGTCATTTAAGTCGGGCATGAAATACCCGATGAACCTGATGCTGCTTTTTATGAACATGGAGAAAATGATTGGCAACGACCTGCAGGTCGGGTTAAACAACCTGAAATCGCAACTCGAGAAAGCATAAACCCGGGCACGGATCAATAATTATTGTTTCGGCATGCCTGAAAATTCATTTTTCGGGGTAAGTAATTTTATCGGCCAATTGATTCCGGTCCAAAAAGTTTCGTCAAAAACCAGATTGCGGATGCATGGAAAATGCAAATAAAGTTCGCGACTCAGCGCCGGAAGTGAAAAATTTATTGTTAAAAATCCAAAAAGGATTATAATTTTACATTTGGAACAAATTACAAAATATCTATAAGTCAATAACGACAGGCTTTGCAGCCGATCAGCCGATGCTTGTTTGGAATGAAAAAAAATATCAAAAAAAACTTCAGTGATTTACTTAAATAAATACATTTGCACGGTTTTCAAGCAAACATTTTTGAGACTAAAATATAATTATTTAACCTAAATTCCTTTGTGATGGAAGTTGAAAAAATCATGACCAACCTGGAGAAAAAACATCCGGGTGAAGTTGAGTACTTACAAGCTGTTCGTGAAGTATTAGAATCAATCGAACAAGTTTACAACGAAAATCCTCAGTTTGAGGCAGCAGGTATTATCGACCGCCTGGTTGAACCTGATCGTATTCTCACCATTAAAGTTCCCTGGGTTGACGACCATGGAAAGGTTCATGTTAACCTTGCATACCGCGTTCAGTTCAACAATGCTATAGGACCATACAAAGGCGGGCTTCGTTTCCACCCTTCGGTAAACCTCAGCATTCTGAAATTCCTCGGCTTTGAGCAGATTTTCAAAAACAGCCTTACTTCACTTCCGATGGGTGGTGCAAAAGGTGGATCCGATTTCGATCCCAAAGGAAAATCGAATGCAGAAGTTATGCGTTTCTGCCAGTCGTATATGCTCGAACTGTGGCGGCTTATTGGCCCTGAAACTGATGTACCTGCAGGTGATATCGGTGTTGGTGGCCGCGAAATCGGTTTCCTTTATGGAATGTACAAAAAATTAGCCCGCGAGCATTCAGGCGTACTTACAGGAAAAGGCCTCAACTGGGGTGGCAGCCTTGTTCGTCCGGAAGCTACAGGTTTCGGAAATGTATATTTCGCTCAGGAAATGCTGAAAACCAAAGGTACCGATTTTAAAGGTAAAACAGTTTGTGTTTCAGGATTCGGTAATGTTGCCTGGGGTGCTGTTACAAAAGTAACCGAACTCGGTGGTAAAGTAGTTACCATTTCGGGTCCCGACGGTTATGTTTACGATCCCGACGGAATCAGCGGCGAAAAAATCAACTACATGCTCGAACTCCGTGCTTCGAACCAGGATATCGTAAAACCATATACCTACGAGTTCCCGAATGCACAATTTGTTCAGGGAAAACGCCCCTGGGAAGTAAAATGCGATATCGCATTGCCATGTGCAACCCAAAACGAACTGGGTAAAGAAGATGCACTCACCCTGGTGAAAAACGGATGTATCTGTATTTGCGAAGGTGCTAACATGCCTTCAACTCCTGAGGCTATCGAAATTATTCAGGAAAACAAAATTATGTTCGCTCCTGGTAAAGCTGCCAACGCCGGTGGTGTTGCTACTTCGGGTCTCGAAATGAGCCAGAACTCAATGAAACTGAACTGGACTGCAGAAGAAGTTGATCAGAAACTGCACCAGATCATGAAAAATATCCATACTGCCTGTGTTAAATACGGAACCGAGCCTGACGGATATGTAAACTACGTAAAAGGCGCCAACATAGCCGGCTTCCTCAAAGTGGCCAACGCTATGCTCGACCAGGGTGTTCTATAATAGTCTTTCAAATAGAGAGAGTTAATTTAAAAGAGAAAACCACCTGTAAAAGGGTGGTTTTTTTATTTTTGATGTTTCTTCAGATTATGTTCCAATTGATGATATACATAAAACCACAGAATACGCGATC
>CAYNVK010000440.1:0-3528 GCA_964400395.1 uncultured Lentimicrobiaceae bacterium
CCCGACTTCTGACTTCCGTCAACCTTCTCTTACCAATTAATTCCTGAAAAGAACCGTTACTTCTGTCCGGTCATGGCAGCCGGATCCAGTAGTTTTTTAATCTGGTCCTCGGTGAGCAACTTCTTTTCGCGGATCAGCTCAATGATTCCTTTGTTGGTTTTCAAAGCTTCTTTCGCCAGTTCGGTAGTTTTTTCGTATCCCAATACCGGGTTAAGGGCGGTAACTATACCTACGCTCCGTTCAATATATCGTTTCAGTACATCTTCGTTGGCGGTGATACCTTCAATACAGTTTTTCCTGAACAGGGGAAGTGTTTTGAAAAATATGGCCTGTGATTCCATGATGGCGATGGCAACTACGGGTTCGTAGGCATTCAGCTGCAGAAGCCCGTCGCGCGAAGCAACAGCAACCGTAACATCGTTACCAATGGCCTTATAGCAGATCTGGTTCATAAGCTCGGGCATAACGGGGTTTACTTTACCAGGCATAATAGACGAACCTGGTTGCAGGGCTGGTAAATTAATTTCGAAAATGCCGGTGCGTGGGCCCGAAGCCAGGAAGATCAGGTCGCTGCTGATTTTGGACAGGGTAACCGCAAGATTTTTATATGCGGACGAGAACATCACAAAACCCTGCATGCTGCTGGTAGCCCCGATCAGATCTTTTGCAAGCACGATAGGTTTGCCGGTAATCTTTGCAAGCTCTGCAGCGCATTTCACATCGTAACCCGGGGTTGCGGTAATGCCGGTGCCTATAGCAGTGGCGCCCATATTTACCTGGCAGAGATATGCCTCTACATCGCGAAGAACCTGGATTGCATCGTCAAGTTGAGCGCCGAAAGCATGAAATTCCTGCCCGAGGGTCATAGGCACGGCATCCTGGCCTTCGGTACGGCCCATCTTCAGCAGGTTATTGAACTCATCTCCTTTTTTATGAAAAGCCTGCGAAAGCAATTCAGCTTCTTTTACAACCTTGTCGTTGTGGAGCAACAAAGCCACATGAATGGCTGTAGGATATACATCGTTTGTGGATTGGCCCATGTTAAGGTCGTCGTGCGGTTCGAGGTACTGGTACTCGCCTTTTTTATGACCCATCATTTCGAGACCGATGTTTGCAAGTACTTCGTTGGCGTTCATATTGGCCGAAGTTCCTGCACCACCCTGGTAAAGATCAGTTAAAAACTGGTCGTGATACTTACCATCGATAACGGCTTTGCAGGCTTTCTCAATGCCTTCGAGCCGGTCTTTTTTCATACGGCCCACATCGAAATTGGCACGGGCAGCAGCCAGTTTAACCATGGCATATGCACGTACATAGTCGGGGTAAAAATTTGTTTTTACGCCACTCACCTGGAAATTTTCGAGAGCCCTGGCAGTTTGAACGCCATAATAGGCATCGGAAGGAATCTGTTTTTCACCCAACAGGTCCTTTTCAGTACGGAACTGGGCATTGGAACTCAGCCCGAGCAAGATTGCTGTTGCAAGCAAAATAATTTTCGACAAATTTTTCATGCGTTGAGAAGTTATTGGTTTATACATTTTTACTATAAAATTGAAATCTTTAGCTTCTGCTTCCTTTCAAAGGAAAACTATTTCCGGGTTTAACTCCCGGCCTGTAAAATATCACCATCCCATCAGCCAATTAATACTGACTGAAGGATTAACCCGGCAATTACCGCTGCCAGGGTAGTAACTAATCCGGGTAACATAAAACTGTGATTCAATACGTATTTCCCTATTTTGGTAGTGCCTGTGCGGTCGAACTGAATAGCAGTGAGCAATGTGGGGTAACCCGGGATAAAGAAATGACCGTTTACGGCCGGAAATATGCCTACCATATAGGCAGGAGCCAACCCCAGCGATAAGCCTAACGGCATCAGCGCCTTGGTGGTAGCAGCCTGGCTGAACAGTAAAATGCTCAGCGCAAACAAAGCAAGTGCAAAAGTCCAGGGATACGCGGTTACCAATTCGCCCAACGTACTTTTAATGAGCACGTAATTGTGATTCATAAATGTGCCGCTCATCCATACCACACCGAATACAGCTATGGTTGCCTGTCCAGCCGAAGCGAAAAGACTGGCTTTGGTAACCTGAGCGGCTGTGGTATTTGCGAATAGTATTATCAGCCCGGCAGCCGAAAGCATGATCATCATAATCATGGATGGAATCTGTACCTGGCCCGAAGCATTTACGGCAAAATTGGGAACAAACCCTTCCTTGCCCGAAAACTCAGGTAAAAGTGCAGGAAAAGAGCCCAGCAATACTACACCTAATACAGCCAATCCAAAAATAAGTACCGATTTAATGGCACCTGGTTTCAGGGCAATTTCTGAACTGCCGGTTTCATCCGAAATGCTTTTGGCAAATTCCGGATTTTTCATCCTTTCCAAAAACTCCGGATCCTCATCCAGTTCTTTCCCCCGTTTCAGTACAAACAGGATGCCTACTATTACACCGATGAGGGTGGATGGGATACAGACTAAAAGTATATCGGCGAGTTTAATCCCATCGGCAACCAGCACCGTTAGCAAGGCAGCCGATGCCGCCGAAACCGGGCTGGCCGTAATACCCATATGGGCTGCGGTAACGCTCATGCTCAGTGCCCTTTCGGGACGTACCCTTGCCTTGGTTGCTACCTCGGCAATAATGGGAAGGATAGAGTACGAAATATGGGCTGTACCGGCAAATAAAGTAAAAAAATAGGTTACCAACGGGCCCAGTATCGTGATCTGGCCGGGATGTTTTCGTAAGATCCGGGCTGCCAGGCCAACCAGGTAATCCATACCACCTGCAGCCTGTAAGGCGGCCGCGGCAGTTACCACGCTTAAAATAATGAGCATTACTTCGAGCGGAGGGTCGGCAGGCTGCATGCCAAAAACAAACAACAGGATAAGTAACCCTATCATGCCCATTACTCCCAGGCCGATGCCCGACATGCGGGAACCGATAAAAATACAGATCAGCAATACTGCCAGTTGCAGAAATATCATAGGTTTAATCAGTTTATGTGTTTGTTTGTGTTCGCATTTTTCATGGCAGGAGCCATCATTAACAAGCTATAGGTAATGATATCCAGCAAAGCTTCAGCATCCACAGGTTTGCGCAGAAAAGCCGTTACCCCGTAGTCCTTACAAGCTTCGCGGCTTTGTGGTTCATCGAATGCGGTAACAACAATTACAGGTACCACGACTTCAGCTTCGCTGAGTTTATGCAATAACTCGCATCCGCTCATCCCTGGCAGGTGCATATCAAGTACAAGTACATCCCCGGTTTGTAACCTGGCATCGTTTAAAAAATCCTCGGCGGTTCCGAATACCCTGGTTTCCATCCCGGCCGATTCAAGAAACATCCCGAATCCGTAACATACTGATTTGTCATCATCTACCAGGTATACCATCGGGAAATATCAAATTAAATTTGTACAGCTTAACAACTAAAAGTAAAATTACAACAGAATGAACGACAATAAAATGGCACTTTAGTTCCATCATAGCCGGCACAATGGCTGTGAAGCAGTTTGTGTAATTAT
>CAYNVK010000441.1:0-3510 GCA_964400395.1 uncultured Lentimicrobiaceae bacterium
GCGAAATGCAAATGCCTGCCGGGGCTGAAAAAGCCATGCAAAAAACCATGAAACTGTTGTTCTGGCTTATGATGGCATATACGTTATTAATCGTATTTTCTGCCTTTTATATGAGCAAGGAAGCCTGGGCATTTATCAGCGGCGCTTTTCTGTACATCCTTTTCGGGCTGTTCTTCCTGTGGCAATTTGTGTCGGCTAAGCTGAAGAAGCGTGTTGCTGTTAACCAAACGGATTGGGTGCCCCTGGTTGACGAAAAAGGAATGGTTATTGGCAAAGCAACCCGAAAGGAAGTTCATAGCGGACCAGGCAAGCTACACCCTGTGGTTCACCTGCACCTACTGAACAGCAAAGGCGAGATATACCTGCAAAAGCGGGGATTGCGCAAAGATACCTTTCCAGGTAAATGGGATACAGCGGTTGGTGGTCATGTGGATCTGGGTGAAACCATTGAGCAAGCGCTTATGCGCGAAACATCAGAAGAATTAAATATTACCGGACTAAAACCGATGCCTTTTATGCACTATAAATGGGAAACCAGCACGGAATCGGAGCTGGTGTTCAGCTTCACAGCTTTATACAATGCGAACCCGGTAATCAATAAAGCTGAACTGGCTGACGGCCGTTTCTGGCCGGTAAACGAAATCAGGAAAAACCTGGGATCCGGAATATTTACGCCAAACTTTGAGAATGAGTTCCCGGTTTTGGTGAAGATGCTGGGTAAAAATCAGGCGGGGAGATAGCGGGGATTAGTGCTTTGTGCTTTGTGCTTAGTGCTCAGTGCTCAGTGCTTTGTGCTATGTGCCCAGTGCTTTGTGCTTTGTGCTTAGTGCTTTGTGGGATGGGTGCTAAGCCTTTGGCGGATCAATAATGAATATCGAACATCCACATCCAACAACCAACAACCAACATCCAACATCCAACATCCAACATTTCTATTCCGAAATCCGCAATCCCGCAATCCGCAATTTCTAAAGCACAATCACCCCTTCAATAGCTGAGGCTTTTTCGTAGCGATCAATAACTTCTTCGGCGCTGAGCATCATTTCCTTAACGGTAATGCTTACATACTTACCACCTGCCGAATGGCGGTTTGTAAATTCAGCCTGGTGCGGGAACAGATCGTGCAACAGCGCAAAGATGCGGTTGTCGGCCGGGGCTATAAACTTAAACATATAAACCGATGGCCAGATGAAATCCTTTATCAGGTGCTCGCGGAGGGTATCAAAATTTCGTGGTTCCAAGGCTGAGATCTTTTTTTTGTAAAACCGGAAACAAGGGTGAAACGCTTTGTGTAACTTAGCAGTCATATAGAAACATCAACAATCGCCTTATGTTTGAAACGATAAAGGAAGTAGCTGCTTTCCTGCGTAGCAAAGGTATAACATCTCCCGATACCGGCATTGTGCTGGGTACCGGTTTGGGCAAACTGGTAAATGAAATTGAAATAGAAGTTGCCCTCGATTATGCCGATATCCCGCATTTCCCGGTGTCAACGGTTGAATCGCACCATGGCAAACTGATTTATGGAAACCTGCTGGGACATAAAGTACTTGCTATGCAGGGCCGTTTTCATATTTACGAGGGATATTCACTTCAACAGGTAACCTTACCCATCAGGGTGATGAAAGTACTTGGCGTGAAATGGCTTTTGCTTTCCAATGCGGCCGGCGCTATCAACAAAACCTTTGGCAAAGGCGACCTGATGCTGCTCGACGATCATATAAACCTGCTGCCGGCCAACCCGTTAACCGGCAAAAACATAGCTGAAATGGGCCCGCGTTTCCCGGATATGAGTTGCCCGTATTCGACAGTGTTAAACAGCAAAATGGAGGCTGCCGCCCGGTTATTGAATATTACGCTGCACAAAGGTGTGTATGCCGTGGTTGCCGGCCCAAACCTCGAAACCCGCGCCGAATACCGCTACCTGGGGATGATTGGCGCCGATGTGGTAGGCATGTCGACAGTGCCCGAAGTAATTGTAGCAAACCATATGGGATTGCCTTGTGCTGCGGTTTCGGTAGTTACTGATCTTTGCGACCCCGACAACCTGGTTCCGGCAAGGCTCGAGGATATACTGGAAACAGCCGCAAAAGCTGAAATTCAACTGATACGGCTGTTTAAAAATGTGATCCAAAATCTGTAAGCTGCTCCTCTCCTACTTACGCACGTAGGTTTCGTTGCTATTGGTAAAGAAATAGCTGTTCGATTTATTTTTGGCAATAAAATCTTTCAGTTCTTTCGAGGTGCCGAAAGTTTCCTTAATGTAATCGGTGACTTCAGCCGTGTACACTTCCCCCGATTTGGTGTCAAATTTAAATTTCAGGATGCTGTACGTCGATCCCCCTTCTTCAAAGGCATTCATAAATGTTTCGCCGTTTACATCCGAAAATGTAAGGTGGTAAATGGTGGATGAATAGGTGCTGTCGCCCGATGAGAACTCCATCTTTTTTGCGGTAGCATGCAGCTTATCATCCTTTGTTATAACGAAATATGTTGGATTCACCGTTTCCTTGTCGGAAGCGCTGATCCATGTTCCAACCAGTTTATCATCAACTTTTACGGTTCCCTCGTCGACAGGCACCGTGCTTGAGTAGGGACAACCTGCGAAAAGTAATATCACTGCCAACAGGCCCAGTGTAACTATCGATTTTTGAAACAGATTTAATTTCAAAAAGCAGAAAATTAAGGTTTATAGTAATTTCAGGATGGTATTACAAATTTACGATAAAACAGCCCATATTGTACATTGGCTTCCGGATAAGAGGCATCATTACACGAAAGGACCTTCTCCGGTAGCTGCTGCCGGCAGATGAAGCTGGGCCAGTTCGTTGCTGTAATCGTGCTGCAGGTCCTCGTGTAACATACTGATGGCTGCATGAATTTTGCGCACCTGGTTCTGGAGCAGATTGTGCAAGGCATTGCTGGAGCGGTAAGGGATTCCGGAACTTTTCATTTTCGCGGCAAAATATAAAAGCAACTCAACTTCGGTTTGTTTGCGGCCGGAGTAGCGTATATATTTATGCGTGGTTTTCAGGATTTTGCGGATGCTTTTCTTGGCATAATACAGCTGGCTTTTGTTGATATCGGCAAACATCTGATCCATTTCCTGTTTAACCTGCCGGATAAATTCATTTTCATTTCCGGCATCAAAAAGCAGGTAACTCAACAATTCCTTGTTTTCTTTTTTGAATTTAGCCAGTTTCAGACAAAGCTCCACCACATCGCCGGCAGGCAAAGTGGCAAGTTCCTTTTTCAGGGTGCTGAGTGTGGAAGCTTTCATTTGGGCGGGTTCATTTTTTTCAGGGTGTGCAAAATATCCTCCAACCCATTCAGTTTGATTTCGTAAACCGTGCGCAACAGCATGCCCAGCTTACCCTCGGGAAATCCTTTCCGGTTGAACCATTCGAGATACGAAACCGGGAGGTTACACAGCAAAGTACCTTTGTATTTTCCGAAAGGCATCGGCATGGTAACTAATTGTAGTAAAAGTTGGGAGTCGGGTTGCATGGG
>CAYNVK010000442.1:0-3500 GCA_964400395.1 uncultured Lentimicrobiaceae bacterium
GGATTAAAGGGTTTGAAACCGCCTTTATTTTCCTGAAGTCTCTTTGCTGATATATAAGCTTTCATTTATAGAATTTATAGATGGTTTTAAATTAATGATTTTAACCTTTTGATGGGCGATGGGAGAGGAGCGATGGGAGATGGGAGATGGGCGAGGGGCGAGGGGCGATGGGGAGACAGGGAGACAGGGAGATGGGGAGATAGGGAGATTTGGGGATGTGGGGATTTGGAGATAGACCTCTGATTCAAGATGCTTGTTTCCGACTTCCGACTTCCCTGCCTGCTGACGCAGTCAGGCAGGCGTCTTCGGTCTTCGGTCTTCCGACTACGGTCTTCCGACTTCGGTCTTCGGACTTCCGTCTTCGGTCTTCCGACTTCGGACTTCCCACATCCCACATCCCACATCCCACATCCCACTTCCGTCTTCCCTCAACCCGCTCTCAGTGCTCTGCAGCCGTTATATTCATCACCTTCATCTGGTGGTTAATGGACTCCTGGTGAATGGCCTTGAACATCTGGTCGATAAATTCGGCGCTCAGGCCTTTTTTCGTGCCCTTGGCAGCTACCTTGCGGATAATCTCTTCCCAGCGCTGGTTTTGCAGGATGGTGATGTTGTTATCGCGTTTCACGGCGCCGATGGATTCGGATACACGCATGCGCTGTTCCAGCAGGTCGAGGAGCTGTTCGTCGAACACGTCGATCTGGCCACGGAGCGCGCCCAGCACTTCCATAAATTTGCTGTCGTGCGAAACGGGTTGCCTCAGCACCAGTTTGTTCAGCAGTTCGAGCAGCGCCTGTGGGGTAACCTGCTGGCTGGCGTCGCTCCAGGCGCAGGATGGGTCGCGGTGCGATTCGAGCATAAGCCCATCGTAATTCAGGTCCATGGCTTCCTGTGCAATTTCGTACAGGTACGCCCTGGCGCCGCCGATATGGCTGGGGTCGCAAAGTAAAGGCAGCTCGGGGATACGCAACCGCAGTTCGATGGGAATCTGCCATTTGGGCTGGTTGCGGTAGGCGGTTTTTTCGTAGGCCGAAAATCCGCGGTGTATTGCCCCGATGTGTTTTATGCCTGCGGCGTACAAGCGCTCAATGGCGCCAATCCAGAGTTCGAGGTCAGGGTTTACCGGGTTTTTCACAAAAACCATCACATCCACGCCTTTCAGCGCATCGGCTACTTCCTGCATGGCAAATGGGTTAGCGGAGGTCCTGGCCCCGATCCACAGCACATCAACCCCGAATT
Source organism: uncultured Lentimicrobiaceae bacterium (assembly GCA_964400395.1). Lineage (GTDB taxonomy): Bacteria > Bacteroidota > Bacteroidia > Bacteroidales > UBA4417 > UBA4417. Next base: position 1,240 of record CAYNVK010000442.1, read on the forward strand.
TCAGGGCTTCGTATACATGTTTCTGAGTGGCTACCTCGGTGCCTGTGGGCATGCCGGTTTCTTCTTTTACCTGCTTGAGCCAGCGAAGCCCTTCGTGGCCCACGCCTTCGAATGCATTGGGCCGGGTGCGGGGTTTCCATATCCCGGCACGGAAAACATCAACCTTTTTCAGCGCTGCCAGCTGACGGGCGGTATCCATGGTTTGTTCTTCGGTTTCGGCGCTGCAGGGGCCCGAAATCAATAAGGGGCGCCCCTTGTAAATGCTCCAGTTTTGTATGGGCTCTATATGTAGTTTGCTTTCCATGATGTGCTGTTTTTAGGTTGTTTATATGTTTTATTAGTAAGGATATCAGTTTAGTATCTTTCTTATTTTATTGGCTTCATTCATCAGTTCAACCAGCCCGGCCGAATTTTTCTCAAGGATATATTTTTTAAAGAGGTTCATCTTTTCAAGGTAACTATCCAGCACCTCAATGATATATTCTGAATTCTGTAAAAAGATCGGCGCCCAGGTTTCGGCATTGCTTTTTGCCAGACGAACCGTGGATTCAAATCCGCCGGCAGCCAGTTTCAGGATGTTTTCTTCGTCCTTTTCCTTATCCAGTACGCTCAGCGCCAGCGAAAAAGAGGTGATATGCGAAATATGCGAAACATAGGCAACGTGTACATCGTGATCGGTCGATTTCATGTAGGTGATGCGCATATTCAGGATGTTGTACATGTCAATCACCTTGCGGATGGCATCCTCGTCCGACAATTCCTTATCGCAGATAATCACATGTTTATAATCGAACAGTTTGCCAATGGCGGCCATAGGTCCCGAAAACTCGGTACCGGCCATAGGGTGCGATGCCACGTAGCGTCCGCGGTTGGGGTGGTTGGCTACCGCCGCGGCAATGCCTGCCTTGGTTGAGCCCATATCGGTCACGATTTTCGAAGTGCCTTTAATCATGCTCAGGATGCCGGGCAGCATCTCGCGGTTGGCGTTCACCGGGGTGCTCAGGATAATGAGGTCCGACTTACGCACGGCATTTTCGAGGGTGTCGATTTTATCCACCAGGCCGCTGTGGATGGCAATATTCTGGTGGTGCTTATTGTTGTCAACCCCAATAATGCTGCTGGCAAAACCACGTCGTTTCAGGTCGATGGCCAGCGAGCCCCCTATAAGCCCGATTCCTACAATACATACTTTCATGAGTTATTTTGCTTTAATTGTTCAATGGTTACTGCTTCGCGTTCAATGCTTCGCGTTCAATGCCTTTGGCGTTTAATGCTACGCGTTCGATGCTTCGTGTTCAATGCCTTTGGCGTTCGATGCCTTTGGCGTTCAATGCTTCGCGTTCAAGGATTTACGAGTTTCAGGCCGTCATTCATAAATCGTCAATCGTTAATCGTCATTCGTAAATCGTAAATCGTAAATCATCAATCGTAAATCCTTACATTCTCTCCAGCGCCTTATGCAGCATCTGCTCATTCGCGCAAAGCGAAATGCGGATATAGCCGTTTCCCTGTTCGCCGAAAACCATGCCCGGGGTAATAAACACATGGGCTTTGTGAAGGATTTCCTCGGTGAGCTGTTCGCCGCTGGCATACGTTGCCGGAATTTTTCCCCAAACGAATAGCCCCGTTTGCCCGGCATCAAAAGTGCAGTTCAGCTTGTGCATAATGGCTTCCACCAGTTTGCGGCGTTTGGCATAGGTTTCGTTTACCGAGGCATACCATTCGTCGCCCAGGTTCAGGGCTTCAACGGCTGCCAGCTGCATGGGCTGAAACATGCCCGAATCCATATTACTCTTCACTTTTACAATGGCAGTGATAAATTCTGCTTTTCCGGCTACCATCCCGATACGCCACCCAGCCATATTGTGCGATTTGCTCATCGAGTTGAGCTCCAGCGCTACTTCACTGGCTCCCGGTACCGACAGCAGGCTTATATGCTTGTTGTTCAGTATAAAACTGTAGGGATTATCGTTGCAGAGTAAAATATTATGCCTGCGGGCGAAGGCTACCAGTTTTTCGAACAGCTGGCTGCTGCCGCTGGCGCCTGTGGGCATATGCGGGTAGTTTACCCACATGATTTTTACCTTGCTGAGGTCGCTTTTTTCGAGTTCATCAAGGTCCGGATGCCAGTTGTTTTTTTCTTCCAGTTTGTAAGGCCTTACAATTCCTCCCACCAGGCGGGTATCCGATGTGTAGGTCGGGTAACCGGGATCAGGAACCAGCACCTCGTCGCCCGGGTTTACAAAAGCCATGCTGATATG
>CAYNVK010000443.1:0-3494 GCA_964400395.1 uncultured Lentimicrobiaceae bacterium
TCAGAAAACGCTGATTGCCGTTCAGCAAACAACGGCGCAAATGTAAAATTATTCACGTTAAAACTATAGATGAATTTTCGAAAATATAGTTTGGAAGTAACGGAACATATATGTCAGGAAATGAAGCATACTGCCATATTTCACCCAGCAAGCTGTACTATTGCCCTACAGGGATTTCAATCCATTCATTGATCCCGGTCTTGAGCGAACGGTTCTTGCGGTCGTAATAATAATAAGGCTGTTCAGGCAAAGAAGTGGTAAGGTTCCTGCTGATGTATTCATTCAACAGAAAATCGTAAACCGACCAGGCATGACCTCGCCCCGACTCATCTGCCAGGTTGTAAACATCCGCCAATTCGAGCGAATCGCGGTTTTGCTGAAGTCCTTCGTTTCCCCTGTTCTTCACAAAATCGAAGCCCTGGGTAAGGTGATCAACGATAGCCTCATCGCGAAATAACAGCTGCATTTTATTGCTATCAGCCGTATTGATCTCGAACCAGCTGAGCATGTTGAGCATATTCATCCGGAGATATGCATTTTCATACTCATAACCCTGTATTTTTTCGTAAAACACCTCGTACATCCGGGTAGTGTGTGTTTCGTTAATGTGAAGCTGTGCAATTTTTACAATAATACCAGGTGTCGGTAACTGGTTAAAAGCATCGCGGGTATCTCCCAGGTATACATCAAACCCACATTTATCGAGTTCGCTGACCAGGCTGTTGGTAAAGCGCGTCAGGAAAACTGAGTCGGACAGTTGTTTTATATAACACGATTGTACCCAGGCCATGGAGTCATATTGTGCCTCGGAATAAACCATATTGGTATCGTAGCTGATAACCAGGTTATCGAGGCCCAGCTGGTAGGTTGGGATAACAAAAACTGCCGTTCCCTGGTGATTACGGATAAATTCGTGCGCAAGCCTTTTACCGGGGTTGCACGCGGAAAGCCACACGGTGATCATTAAGCACCCCAATTTTATATACCCGGGCATAAGGCTTTTACAATTTCCTGACATAAATTGATAACAGGATGAAAAAACAGTTACTTGTTTTGAAGTATAGCCGTCACTTTTCAGGCGATTCAAGTATCTCGAACCTCGCCTTTGGATTGGTCTTTAACTGATTGGATTTATCGCGGTCGATGTAATAATATTTTTTGGGCAGGATACCCGCCGGCAGGTTTGTGCGGATATATTCATTCATAAAATAATCGAAAAGCAGGTCGGCATGTTTTTTACCTAGTTCTTCAGCCATTTTATAAACGTCATCCATACCAACGGAGTCGCGGGTCAGATGCACGCTGGTTGCTCCTTCCAGCAGGCTGAAATCAATGCCCTGCCTCACCTCATCCTGAATATATCCTTCGAGGTACAGCACCTGCTTTTGTCCGCCATTGGCCAGGCTGGCTTCGAACCAGCTCTCGAGTTTCACCGTATTAATCCGGATTTCATTCCCTACAGGCTCACCAGTTTCGACCGAATAAACGTTGTATGGATAAATACTATGATTTTCGTTTAGCTGAAGTTGTGCAAGCTGTATGATCCATTTGGGGTCAGGCAAGGCCAGGAAAACATCTGAACTTCCATCCAGGTAAACATCATATCCATAGCGCGTAAGCCTGTCGATGAGGCTATTGGTAAATTGGGATAGAAAAACAGAGTCGGAAACATGCTTCACAAAACACGACTGTTCCCATGCCAGCGAGTCCTGTTGCGCGGCACTATAATTTATGGTACTATCAAAACTGAGGGTGAGATTGTCCTTAAACAACTCGTACAGCGGCATTATTAAAATGCCGCTGCCCGAACTTGTTTTTATGTATTGCCGGGCGAGTTTACGCTCGGGGCTGCAGGCAGATATCAAAACGATGATCAACAAGCCTATAATACCCAGGTTCCTGCCCATGTTTAACTGACTATTGATAACGACTATTCTGCGGCCAGTTCTTTGAGCATTTGCTCAGCAAAAGCCTTTCCAAAAGCAATTCCCTTGCTGATGCCTTCTTCGTGGGGCGTAAACTTTATATACAAACTTTCGCCGTAGTATTTCAGTTTCAGGTTTGTGATATTTGTTTCCAGCATTTTTTCGGCTTCGCCACTCCAGCCATACGATCCGAATGAGGATGCCAGTTTGCCTTTATCGCGAAGCGGGTTTATGGCTGCAAAAAGCTGGTATACCGGCATAAGTATATTCTGGTTAATAGTGGGCGATCCGATCAGCAGGCCTGTACAGTTCGAAAGGTAATACTCCATGTGCTCCAGCGACATATTTTCGATATCGTGTATCTCAACATGTACGCCGGGAACTTCGCTTACTCCTTTGGCAATAGCCTCAGCCACCGCTGATGTATTATGGTATGCCGATACATAAGGAATAAATACCATGGGTTTTTCGCCCAGCGAAAGTGCTTCCTTTGCATATTTTTCGCTCAGGTCGACGTATTTTTTCCATTGTGTGCGCAGTATAGGCCCATGACCCGGGCATATGGAAGCAATGGGCAAGGGACGGATTTTATCGATGGCCTTGATCATAAATTTACTGAAAGGCTTCAGGATCACATCGAAATAATAGCGGAATGCATCGTCCCAATCGCCTACCTTATCGTCGAACATGCGCGAATCGCAGTAATGCGCGCCAAAAGAGTCGCAGGTAAAAAGCAGGTTTTCGCCTTCCAGGAAAGAGTAAATGCTATCGGGCCAGTGCAGGTTTGGTGCACCTACAATTTTAATTTTTTTATTGCCAAGGTCGAGCACATCGCCATCGCGCACCTGTAAATGTTTGAAATCGCGGCCCAGCATATCTTTCAGGTACCTGATGGCATTTCCGCTGCCCACTACCGTTGCATTGGGTGCAACTTCCAGCAGTTTGCCAAGGCTACCCGAGTGATCGGGCTCGGTATGGTTTACAATAATATATTCCAGTTCCGATGGATCAGTAAGCCTTTTTAACTTCTCGAGAAATACAGGGAAATACTTATCCTTAACGGTTTCGACAATTGCTTTTTTTTCAGCCTGAATAAAATATGAGTTGTAGGTTGTACCGTACGGAGTGTGCATTACCACATCGAAAGTAACCAATTCGCGATCGAGTACACCTACCCAGTGAACATCCTTTGTAATCTCAAGAACTTTATCGTCAATCATTTTTTATTGTTGTTCAGTTTAACTTTAATTAATTAGTTGCTGTTTTAAAACAGCGTCATTTGTATGCCCGTGCCCGATTCATCATCATCGGGGAAGTCGGGCGGATTTACCGGGGTGATTGGTTTTGGCAATTCGTCCCCTGTATTTTCAGTTGTTATTTCTTCATTTTCAGCCTCATCCATCCCGGTTTCTTCGCTATTATCGAATTCCGCTTCAATTTCATTTTCAACTTCTTCTTCCTCTTCAACCGGTATTGGATCGAGCCAGGTGATTTCGCTTACCGGGTGATTGCTGAGTTTTTTCCCCTTAGCTCTCAATCCCATTACCTCGACAAATTCATCCAGGATAA
>CAYNVK010000444.1:0-3461 GCA_964400395.1 uncultured Lentimicrobiaceae bacterium
CCTCGAGGTTTACCATATTTTGCTGTATCCATTCCCCGTAAGGAAATTCAGAAGCAAGCCTGGCTTTCAGTTCTTTGTCGTAATAAATGCGCCCTTCCTTTGTGTCGACCAGCAACATTTTTCCGGGTTTCAGCCTGCCTTTTTCCTTGATTTCTTCAGCAGCAAAAGTTTGAACCCCGGTTTCTGATCCCATTACAATCAGGTCGTTGGTGGTGATTAAATACCTTGATGGCCTGAGCCCGTTTCGGTCGAGTGTACCTCCTATGTAGCGTCCATCCGAAATAAGCAGCGAAGCCGGACCATCCCAGGGCTCCATAAATGAAGCATGGTAGTGGTAAAAATCGCGCAAGGCAGCCGGGATAGGATTTTTTGCGTTGATGGATTCAGGAATCAGGATCGATATAGCATATGGCAATGATTTGCCGCTCATTACCAGGAATTCAAGTACATTGTCGAGCGAGGCCGAATCGCTCATGCCTGGTTGAATTATGGGGTACAAACGGGACAGATCGCCCAGTTTATCTGATTTGAGTATTGATTCACGCGCTTCCATCCAGAACCTGTTGCCTTTGATGGTATTGATTTCGCCGTTATGCCCAAGCATACGAAACGGTTGCGCAAGGTCCCACGATGGGAAAGTATTGGTGCTGAACCGCGAATGAACCAGGGCGATTGCGCTTTCCATGCGTTCATCCCTGAGGTCCAGGTAATACTCGCCAAGCTGCGGCGAAGTGAGCATTCCTTTATAAATGAGCACTTTGGTAGAGAGACTTGGAATATAAAAGAAACTCTTCTGCCTGATATCGGAGTTACGGATCTCGTTTTCGGCCCTTTTCCGGATGATATAAAGTTTGCATTCCAGTTCATCCTGCGACAAATCAGAACCAAGCAAAATTTGTTGGATATATGGCTCGGCATCGCGCGATAGCTGGCCTATTACCTGGTTGTCGCGGGGTACTTCGCGAAAGCCGATAAAGTCAACGCCTTCCTCTTTGATGATGTTTAAAAGTATCTGCCGGCATTTTTCAGCGGCATCACCATCCTGTGGCAAAAACAGCAACCCTGTACCAAACTGGCCTGCCGGTGGTAAGGAATATCCCTGTATCAGGTAGAAATCACGCGGAACCTGTATCATTACGCCAGCGCCGTCGCCGGTCTTACTGTCGGCTCCTTCGGCACCCCGATGTGTCATATTGGTAAGGATTTCGAGGCCCTTGCTGATAATTGAATGTGACTTTTTCCCTTTGAGATGAGCTACAAATCCGATTCCGCAATTTTCGTGCTCAAATTCCTGCCTGTACAATCCTTGGTTTTGTGGCCGTTCTGTCTTCATAAGTGTCTGCTTTTTATTCTTTTTCCTGATTTTAAGGCAAAAAAAAACGTTCCCTGTTTTTACTCAGAGAACGGTTATATTTTTTATCACACATGCACAACCATTCTCATTTAAACATAGTGGTATGTTTAAAAAGGAGAAATAGGAAGGTGGTGTTAAAATTATTCACTTTTTATCAGCTTTGAATTGCAAATATACGGCTTTTTTTAATGTCGACCATTATTTTTTACTTACCTGCCACTTTTTTTAAGGGAGTTCGGAAAAATGTATGCTTTTTTGTTAAGGGTACCCTAAATAAAACAAGAGTGCTGAAATTTTTCAGTTGATTTTCGACTGCCCCTCATTATTCCGGGATTTGTTGCCGGATTTTTTCATGAAAACTCAAAACGTGGTGAAAATATTCCCCGACAAACAGGGAGTATTGGCATAAAAAATCACCTGTAAACGTGTTGCTTACAGGTGATCTTGTGTATTAAATTTTTAGGAGGATTTTGAATTTATCCTGATAACCATCAGAACGCTTCAATATTTTTAAGTTTTTGCTGGTATTTGGAAACAGTTAGTTTCTGATCGGCAATTTTTTCAGCCAGTTCTTGCTGCGATGCCAGGTTTTGTTCTATTTCATTTTTGCTGTCGGCAATGCTTGTGTTTGCCTTATCAATGGTGCTTTGTGCTGAATTACTGTCCTTTAGCAGGCTCTTCTTGGTTTTTTGCAGGCTCTTTAATTCCGACTTCTTGGCTTTTTTTGCATCCCCTTCTTCCATAACACTCAGGGCTGTAGATGCATTACCGATTTTAATATCGAGGGTGCTCAGTTCCTTTTCAATGCTTTTTATCTTATCATTTTGCCCGGTAATTTTCACCTGGGACGATTGTATGTTTTTTTCGAGCTTTTCCTTGTTTTTACGGGTAGTTTTGAGCTCCTTTTCCAGGTCCTGAAGTTTAGATTCTTCAGCCTCCAGCTGTTTTTTTGCTGTTATGGTATATTGGGTTTTGCCAAATTTCTTCAGGTATTTGCTCAGTGCCGCATATTCTTCCGAATTTGCATTCACGAAATTATCGCGGGCGGTTTCAACGCTTACAAACAATAGCGAAAGCGAGTCCTTTTCGGCAATTTTGCTCATGATATTTACACTGCCTTTCGTAAAGTTAGGTAGTAAAGCCCCAAACAGCGTCATTTCGTTGCGATCCGTCGTTACTTTCGACTTTGTGCCTTTTTCAATGGCTTTAATCCAGTCGGCTTTTACATCGGCTGGCCTTGCTTCGGGAATACCCAGCCAGAATCCGGGATAATACCGGTTGCCGAATTTAACGCTATCAGCTGTAAGCGTAATTGGTTTCTGGGCTTTTACCCCTGAAATGCTCAATAAAATGATTACAGCTACTAATATTGTACGATTCATGGTTTTATGTTTATTGTAGGTGGAGAACATTTTCAATTTCAATAAGTTTAAAGTTTACAAATATTGGGCCATTTAATTGAATGGTGGTAATGCTTACCGGTGGAGCCAATATTTTACTATGACTGCCTGGGCAATCAAGATTACCCGTTAATTAAAGTTTTTGCAGGTAAATATTTTTCCAGCGCACTTTAATTCCGCCTCCGTCGTGTATCTGCAAAGCAATAAATCCCTTGCCTTCGCCAATTTTAGCATCTTCCAGGTGTACCATTTCCTTGCCATTAAGCCAGGATGTTACTTCGTTGTTCAGCACCCTGATACGCATTTTATTCCAGCCGGTGGCACTCAGCATTTTTTCGTCCTCAGGCTTGGGGAGTACCAGCCAGCCACGGCCGTACGACTCATATATTCCGCCGCTGTGGTCGCCCGGAGGGGCAACTTCAACCTGCCAGCCTCTTATTTTAGTGCCTTCGATGGATGACCTGATAAAAACTCCGCTGTTTCCGTTTGCCTCGAGCTTAAACTCAAGCGTAAGATCGAAATTATAAAAACTGCTGTCGGTCGAGAGATATCCATATTGCTTGTCCGGACCGCTTTCGCAAACCAGTTCGCCATTTTCGACATACCATTTTTCGGTACCGTTAATTTTCCAACCGGTAAGATCGCGGCCATTGAAAAGGCTTATTTTTTTATTTTGTGCAAACCCGATCAGGCTGCTGAATATCAGG
>CAYNVK010000445.1:0-3402 GCA_964400395.1 uncultured Lentimicrobiaceae bacterium
CAAATACAATTACCTGCTGCGCACCAAACTCCTCGATTTTTACCAGGATAAGGCGCTGTGGTAGAAGGGAATGTAATTTGTAAATTTCGAATTTGAAGTTTTCCTGAAAAACTAATTCAAACTTCTGTCAGGCTGAGCGAAGTCGAAGCCCACTAAAACATTTGATACTACGAGATATAATGTTGGACAAGTGCATTTCGACTTCGCTCAATGTGACAGTAATACAAGTATTCAATTAAAAGGATTTAGTCAATCAATTATTGACAGTCACTCAAAACCTCAGATAAAACGCCGTTCCTTCATTCACCTTCGACTGCACGGTTATGGAACCTTTGTGCACCATCATAATCTGTTTGCAAAGGCTCAGGCCGATGCCATTGCCGTTTTTCTTGGTGCTGAAAAATGGTATAAATATCTGTTCAAGCACATCTTCGGGCATCCCGGTTCCATTATCAGCTACTTTTATAATAACCTTGCTGTCGTTGTCGGTGTAAGCCGAAAGCACAATCTTTGGCTCCTCCTGGTTTTTAACTGCATCGATGGCATTCAGTACCAGGTTAATAAGTACCTGCTCAATAAGCCCGGCATCCATTTCGGCCGAAACCAGCGGATCTTTCAGGATCACGGTTATTTCAATATTTTTGTGATCGAGCGTGGGCTGCATGAGCCGTTGGATAGTATCGAACAAACCGCTGATAAAAACCCTGGCTAACTCGGCTTTCGTGATTTTATTCAGGTTACGGTAAGTTTCGGTAAACTTCAGCAGTCCTTCGCTTCGTTTGCGGATGGTATCAATACCCAACTCCAGGTCGCCGGCAACGCCCGATGGATCAGGATGAAGAATATTAAACTGCTTGAGCATTCCCTGCAGCGTATGTGCCAGCGACGATATGGGCGCCACCGAATTCATTATTTCGTGGGTCATCACGCTGAGCAGTTTCTTCCATGCTTTCGATTCGGTTTCTTCTAAAGCTTCGTTCACATTTTGAAACGCTATTAGCTTAAAATGAATGCCTTCCGTTTGAAATGCGGTAGCCGACAACACAACTTTCAGGTTATTTTTCTCGCGGTGAATGGTGCTGATAACGCGCTCACCCGGCTCGAGGTCCACCACCTGTGTGTAAAGCAAATGATCGCGTTTTTCGAGTGATTGTATGCTTTTCAGGTAAGGAACTTCCAGTATTTTTTTCAGCGACTCATTCATCCATTTTATTTCGCCGCTTGCAGTTTCGTACGAAAGTATACCTGTATCCACCAGCTCAAGCACTTTTTGCAGGTACTGGTATTGCATTTCCTTTTCCTTGCTCACCACCCTGAAAGTGTCGTTAATCTCGTTAAATCCTTTCCGCAACGACTGCACCTCCACAGGAGCTTGCTTCACATTAAAGTACTTTGAAAAATCGCGGTAATGTATGGATTCAACAAACTGCTCCACTTCGTCCTGCGCTTTCCGGTGCAGGCGGTAAAAGTCGATAACCTGCACCAGGATTACCGGCACAAGCACTATATCATATATATATTGCTTTTGCAGCACCGTAAATGCAAATGCCAGCAGGGTGATAACCAACAGTATAACCCGGATTAAAAGCCCCAGTTCGTTTTTGCTAAATTTCATATTTGCTCAGTCGGCGGTATAAGGCGGTACGTGTAATTCCCAGTTCGCGGGCAGCTTTCGAAATGTTGCCGTTGTTTTTTTCAATAACCCGCAAAATGGTGTTTTTTTCGATGTTGCTCAGCCTGGTTTCGTCGGTTTCGGTCAGCGATTCCTGGTGATTCGATTCAATGGGCGAAAAGATAATCTCTTCGGGTTTAATATCATGACCTTCCGACATAATGATCACCCTTTCGATAATATACTGCAGTTCGCGCACATTGCCGGGGAAACGATAAAGCTCCAGTTTCTGTATGGCGGCGTCGGTAAAACGGATGTTGGCTTTAAAGTATTTGGCCGAATAAATTTTCACAAAATGTTCGGTAAGCATCCGTATGTCCTCTTTCCGTTTGCGAAGCGGAGGCACTACAATTTCAACGGTATTAATGCGGTAAATCAAATCTTTACGAAACCTCGATTCGTTCGCCAGGTCACTCATTGGCAGGTTGGTAGCACAAATAAGCCGGATATCAACAGGTATCACCTGGTTCGATCCCAGCCGGGTAACCTGCCGGTTTTGCAGCACCGAAAGCAGTTTTGCCTGCTGTTGCAGCGAAATATTCCCGATTTCGTCGAGAAACAGCGTACCTCCGCTGGCCATTTCGAAGCGACCCATACGATCTTCCTTGGCATCGGTAAAAGCACCTTTTTTATGCCCGAACAATTCGCTTTCGAATAAGCTTTCGGTAAGCGCTCCTATATCCACTTTTATAAAAGGCTGTTTGCGGCGCAGCGATTTTTCGTGTATCGCTTTCGCGATCAGGTCCTTGCCGGTGCCGTTTTCGCCCAGTATCAGGATATTGGCATCGGTAGGCGCAATTTTATCTATTTTCGAAAAAATATCGAGCATCACATCGCTGTTGCCCAGCAGATCGGGGTAGGTGTTTTTTGCCGGCGCCGATGGACCGGTGGCTGACGTCTGCGGCGAATTTTTCTTCAATATTGCGGTAATGGTCGATAGTAGTTTCTCGTTATGCCAGGGCTTTACAATAAAATCCGCAGCCCCTTCTTTGAGCGAACGCACTGCCAGGTCGATATCGCCATAAGCGGTAATCATAATTACCGAAATGCCGGGTTTCATTTCGCGGATCCGGTTTAGCCAGTACAAACCCTCGTTGCCGGTATTGATGGATGCATTAAAATTCATATCCAGCAGCACCAGGTCGAAAGAGCGCGCACTAAGCAGCGACGGAATATTTTCCGGATTTTTTTCGGTATATACCTCCTGCACTTCGGTTTTCAGCAATAAACGCACGGCAGTAAGCACATCCACATCATCGTCAATAACCAGTATGCTTGCTTTGAGTAAACTCATTTTTCAGATTTTCTTTGTTTCAATTTATCACACTGCTTTTACAGCCTCTTGCCTACCACTTTTGTAGGGTTAGAACTGTTCCGCACTTGAATACCCAATAAGTAATTAACATACGAAAGATCAAATTTAAGTATTTCAGAAATATTCCCGAAATAGTTAACAACGTTATTTTGACTTTTTAACAGTTGCCCTGGTGATTTCCTACAAATGCACATCAGTTGAATTTATTGACGGAATAAATGGTAAATTTGATGAATGCATTGCAAGTGTATTTTAAATGCATATAAAATCGATTGACTGGCTTGATTTATCAGCCATTTGAGGTGCGAAAGGAACTTTGTATGCAGTGACCCCATACAAACCCAAATATAAAAATTATGAAGGCAGGTTACATTTTTAAACACATTGTCGGCACACTTCTGTTTTTTACAATTAT
>CAYNVK010000446.1:0-3393 GCA_964400395.1 uncultured Lentimicrobiaceae bacterium
ACATGCTCCATATCGCTCAGGTGAAGGTTGAGGGCTTTAACCGAAATTTGTATTTCGTAAATGGATGTTCCCAGCGAGGCAATCATCATCAGCAAGGCTAAACCGAAAATCCAGACCGCGATAGCCTCCTGGCCCACGAAGATGAGAAACATGGTGCCAACACAAAGAAAAAGGCTCGTAACTCCCAGTATCTGCATATTTTTAGTCAGGTACAGCCGCTTTCGCAGGTTTGCGATCTGGTCCTTCAATAACTCGTTGGGATCGGTTTTAAATTTTTCGTGCAGTCCGCGGATGAGTGTCGCGTATCCCAGGAAACGATTTGTGTATGCCAGCAGGATCAGCGATATAGCGGAAAATAACAGCGCCGGCGTGGTAAGTGTAATTTGTTCGTGCATAATAATCAGTTCTTGGTTTCGAAACATTTTAAAAACTATAAAGTTCACAGCCGGTACTGGTACCAGCTTGCTGCATTACATGCCCGGTTTAGCACCGTCAGCAGTCGTGGGATTGTGTTCCGCTATTTCATTTAAAGTTTCATTCACCAGGTCATCAACCGAAAGTTTCCGGCTGATATGCCCCAACAGGTGTTCAATTTCTTCAATCCGTAAGATATCGCGGACACTGGCGTGTGCTTCAGCAATCCTAATTGATTTCCCCCTGGCCTGTAAATCGAGGTAAAGTTTTTTGATAAGCCTTGCCCCTGCAATATCAACATAAGGCGATGTGCTCAGGTCCCATATCACACAATGGATCTGGTCTTCATTTTCGAGCACTTTTGCCCAAACCTCTTTGCGGATATTTTCGACATTAAAATACAGGATCGAAGCCTCCACCCTGAACAGCAACAAGCCGGGAATAAGTTCATTATCCGGATGGCGCGAGATATCGGTGTACCTTTTTGTGCCGGGTATGCGACCCAGGAAAGCAATATGCGGTTTGGCAACAGTCCGCAGCAGCAGCACTATGGAAGCCACTGCCGCCAGCACTACCCCTTTCAGTATTCCGAAAATAATTACGCCGGCCAGCGAAACCATGGCAACGGTAAACTCGGTGCGGCTCACCTTCCACAGCCGTTTCATGCCTTTTATGTCGACCAGGCTGCTGATGGCCACCACAAGGATTACGGCCAGGATTACCATCGGCATATTTTTCATAAAACCGGTGAGTAATTCAAGGCAAAGTGCAATGGCAGCCGAAGCAAAAACCAGTGATAAGGGTGTTTTTGCCCCGGCTTTACTGTTCACTGCCGATTGCGACAAGCCTCCGCTCACCGGGTATCCATGCCCGAAAGCCGTAGCAATATTGGCTGCAGATAAGGCAAGCAACTCCTGGTGCGAATCAATTTCGTAATCACCCTGGTTGGCCAGTGTTTTTGCGGCAGCAACACTTTCGATATACGCCAGCAGAAAACAGGCAAAAGCCAGCGGGAATACCCCATCCAGGTCGGATAACCGAAAGTTGGGCAGGTGAAAGGCGGGTAAACCGGAAGGGATGATGCCCACCACATCGAACCCGGCATGCCCGAGTGCCGTAACGGAAACAAGAATAATAGAAGCAATCACCAGCAGGATGGCTGTGGGGCGGCCCGGGAATATTTTTTCGCTTGCGAACAGCAGGATGATCATCACACAACCAAAAATAAATACTGCGATGTTCATGTCCGGAAGCTGGCTTATCAACACTGCTACACGGCCGGCAAAACCCTCACCACCTCCCGGCAATCCGAAAAGTTTTGGCAGCTGTGTTAGTAAAATGGTTAATGCTGCGCCTGCCTTAAATCCGAGTAAAACCGATTCGCTGATAAAACTGATGATGCTGTTCAGCTTCAGAAAATAAGCACCGAGGCTCATGACTCCCATCAGTAAAGCCGTGAGTGAGGCAATATCGATCCAGCGCTGAACATCGCCCCCCGACATAGATGCGAGGACGGTACCAATAATGAGCGATATGGCCGAAGTAGGCCCGACCGCCAGCTGTTTGCCCGTGCCAAAAAACGCGTAGAACACCCCTCCTATCAGGTAACCATAAATGCCATACTGAACCGGTAACCCGGCTAGTGAAGCATAGGCCATCGAAACCGGTATGGCATAAGCGGCAAGGGTTAGCCCGGCATAAGCATCGCTGCGCAGATGGCCGGATGAATACCCTGTTAACCATTGAAAAGGAGGGAATAATGACTTCCACATGGGATTGGCACGGCCTTTAAATTTCGGTTTCGGGGAGTTTTTGGAGCGTAAAAAGCTGAACATGCTGACGACGTGCAAATAGATTAAACAAATTATGCAGAGCGGAACTTACGTACCATCGGATGGGAAATTACCGTTGCCCGAAAAATAAAACTATTTCTCAGCCAGCAATTCCTGCCTGAGCCTCTGCAACTGCACCAGCTGTTCATCACTCACTTCGGGATATGCAAGTTTCATGGAATCGAGCGCCGAGATAATTGCCGATGCCACAACCATGCGGGCATATGTTTTATTGTCGGCCGGAACCACGTACCAGGGTGATTTTTCGGTTGCTGTTTTTTTAATAAGCTCTTCGTAAGCAACCTGGTAAGGTTTCCAGTATTTGCGTTCCTCAACATCGGCGGCGCTGAATTTCCAGTTTTTCTCAGGTTTATCAATCCGCTCGAGGAAACGTTTTTTCTGTTCTTTTTTGGAGACATTGAGGAATATTTTCAGCACCATGATCCCGTTCTTCGCCAGGTACGACTCAAAATTCCGGATATCTTCGAGGCGGTCGTCCCAAATGGAAGCGGTTACCAGTTTATCAGGAAGCTTCTGTGCTTTAAGAATGCCTTCGTGCACTCTTACTACCAGCACTTCTTCGTAGTACGACCGGTTAAAAATACCGATTCGTCCGCGTTCGGGAAGCTTTTTCATGCAGCGCCACAGGAAATCGTGATCGAGTTCTTCACTGCTGGGCGCTTTAAAGGCAGTAACTTCGCAGCCCTGCGGATTGATGCCCGACATCACATGTTTTATGGCTCCATCCTTACCGGCCGCGTCCATAGCCTGGAAAATTACCAGTAACGCCCATTTATCCTGGGCATAAAGTTTATCCTGCATTTCGGCCAGGGCCTGCACACCCAGTTGTAATGCCTGCTGCGCCAAAGGTTTTTCGTCCTTGCCCAGATCCTTACCTCCTTCGGTAGCAAAATCTTTAAGGCTAAACTTCTTACCGCTTGTTACCCGGTAATGCTTAGCCAGTTTTTTTGCACGCGAAATAAATTCCTTCCGGCTTAAATCAGTTATTGCCGTAATCTTACTGCTTACAGGCACTGATTCAGTTGATATTTCCTTCTTTGTTGCCATAATATACAAATTAATAATCCATTATTTAACAAAGATAAAGCACTTTTAGATAAATCGAACCAGAATGTTCTTAAATCTA
>CAYNVK010000447.1:0-3376 GCA_964400395.1 uncultured Lentimicrobiaceae bacterium
TGATGCCCGTTGACCCGGTTGAACTCTGGCACTCCCCTCCTTTTGAACCCGAAATACGTGATGGGAAAATTTATGCCCGTGGTGCCGTTGACGATAAAGGTCAACTCTTTATGCAGGTAAAAGCGTTTGAATACCTGGTAAACACCAAGCAGCTTAAGGCAAACGTAAAATGGATGATTGAAGGAGAGGAAGAAATGGGCTCGCCGGCATTGGCGTTGTGGCTGCCCCAACACAAGGATCTTTTAAAAGCCGACCTGATACTGGTTTCGGACACCAGCATGATAGCCATTGATATTCCCAGCATTACAGTTGGACTTCGCGGGCTGGCATATATGGAAGTGGAAGTAACCGGCCCCGACAAGGATCTGCATTCAGGTTTATATGGCGGAGCCGTGGCAAACCCGGCCAACATCCTTGCTAAAATGATTGCCTCGCTGCACGACGAAAACAACCACATTACCATTCCCGGGTTTTACGACGATGTACTCGAATTATCAGCCGAAGAACGTGCCGATATGGCCCGGGCACCTTTTAACCTCGAAGAGTACAAAAAGAAACTCGATATCAGCACAACACTTTGCGAAAAAGGATACACCGTTAACGAATGCACCGGCATACGGCCGACACTGGACGTAAACGGGATGTGGAGTGGTTACACCGGCGAAGGCTCAAAAACCGTACTTCCGGCCAAAGCATTTGCAAAAATCAGCATGCGCCTTGTGCCCCACCAGCAACCCGGTAAAATAGCGCAGCTTTTTGCCCGCCATTTCGAGTCCATTGCTCCCGATTATGTTAAAGTTAAAGTTACCGAACATCATGGCGGATATCCCTATGTGGCCCCAACCAACACAGCGGCTTACCGCGCTGCCAGCAAAGCTTACGAAACAACTTATGGCATTTTACCGGTACCTACCCGCAGCGGTGGAAGCATCCCCATTATCTCAACTTTCGAACAGGTGCTGGGCATTAAGTCTATACTGATGGGTTTTGGCCTCGATACCGATGCGGCACATTCACCAAACGAAAACTATCATCTTGAATGCTTCTATAAGGGCATTGAAACCATTACCTGGTTCTATAAATATTACGCTGACGAACTCGCATAAGCCTCGAAATACTGAGTGAGCAAAAAAAACATTATACGTATGAATACCTCCAACTGCATGTAAAAGTTGCGTTTTTATACGTGTATTTATTTCTGGTTTTTCTTAATCCGACTAAAAACTATTTCATGGATCAGACACAGAAAGTATTGCTCGTGGATGCTGCCACAGCTTTTTACAGGATGAAAAAATACAAGGTCGGCGATTTTTTCGGACCTGTCGACCTGGGTTTGCACCTATCGGGGAAGCAGAACAGCCTGAATATAGGCACAGGATTGCTGGCGGGATCTATTTTCCCCGGATCGAACCGGCTTGTTTTTAATGGATTTTCACCGTCATGGGGTGGGTTTTATGTATCGAGCATGGGCGGAGCAGCACTGGTATTCGAAAACATGGGAATCAATATGTTATCCATTATCGGTAAAGCGCCTACGCCCTCTGTGTTATATCTGAACCGTGTGCATGGCGAAGAGGTTGAAGTGGAAATTGCGCCGATAAACATTCATCAGGTGTGGAGCGAAGGCCGCAATGGCATTTATAACCTGCTGGATTATGTGTATGCGCAATATGGCTCCCGTTACCAAACTGACCCCAGGATACTGGTTACCGGGCCTGCATCGCTGGCCACCGACTTTGGTGGAATCTGTTCAGTACCCATTCGCAATGGCAAACTCACTTTTGTCGACACCTGGGCCGGGCGAGGCGGCTTTGGCACAAAAATGCTCCGCGACCACGGCATTGCTGCTGTTATTTATGGTGGAACGGTTGTTTCCGACGACTTTCGCGATCGCAGCGTTGCCGACGAGTGGTTCCAGCAAAAATACCAGCAAAAACTGGCCACCAAAGATCTTGACGCCACTACAAAATATCGATACGACCCTGCCTTTAACACAGGCGGCACCTTTGGGGTAAATTTTGCTACCTTGTCGGGACGCATGATGTCTTTCAACTACAGAAGCCTATACTGGGATGAAGAAAAGAGGATAAAACTGCATAAGGAATTTGTACTCAATCATTACCTGAAACAGTTCAACGAAGAAACCATTCAGCCCAAACAGCAGAAAAACTGCGGCGAGCCATGCGCTGCTGTTTGCAAAAAAATGAACATGGAATTTAAAAAGGACTATGAACCTTACCAGACCATGGGCCCGCAATGTGGTATTTTCGACCAGCGGGCTGCCGAACAGCTGAATCACCATGCTGATATGCTTGGATTTGATGCCATTTCGGTTGGCGGGGTTCTGAGTTGGCTGATGGAATGCATGGCCGAAGGCTCCGTTACACCTGAAGAACTGGGTGTGAACGGAATACCTGTATTTGAACCTGAAAATTTCAACCTGGTAGAAGATTCCATGCATAATGCGGCAATTGGCATACAACTGCTGGATAGCATCATTCAAAAAAAAGGAATTGTAAACCTGGGCGAAGGTGCCCGTAAATTTGCCCGCAGGCTGTCACGAAGCAAAGGACAGAAAATTCTCGACAGTTTTGTTTATACTGCCTATGCCCGGAATGGCTGGATGGTTCCCAACCAATACTGGACACCCGGAGCACTTTCACCCATGGCTATCATGGGCAAGTATTACATGAACTATTCCAACGATTTTATCGAACCCCGCGAATTGGGCCGGAAAAACGCCGAACGCATGATGCAAGAACTTGTGATTGACAACATTGGGTTGTGCCGTTTTCACCGGGGCTGGGCCGAAGAAATGATTCCGGATATAATTGAGTCGTTGTATGGAATGAAAGAAAAATATCTTGAAAATATCCGCGCAACTGCTGCCCGTATCAACTCAAGAAACTCTTCCGTATTCTGGGAAAGCCACCGTTGCATCGATTTTGTGTTCACTTTCCTGAAACGCAAAAACGAAACCGAGGGCAATAACAATCCAGAACTGCTGCAATGGATCGATAAATTCGAAACCGATAAAAAATCAGCGGCCCTCGACTTCTGGTATGAGATACATAAAGGTGTTCATGAGTCTCTCCGCGAATTTAAGTGATCACACTTATAAAAAAACCTGCCCCAATTTCGGCATTGCTGAAATCGGGGCATTTTTGATTGTCAGGTACTGCAAGTTTCAGCGCCGGAAATAACACTGAAAGGTATCATTAGATAAAGTTATTTGCCAGGCTTTAATGAACACCGGCCTAATCATTCCCATGGTCAATCATATATTGCTTCGAAGCTTCGCTTCTGAACTCAGTATGCCTGATTTGTCCGCCGGTGTGCCCCACATAACCCATAACCGCGCAACTTACCAGCGCAA
>CAYNVK010000448.1:0-3347 GCA_964400395.1 uncultured Lentimicrobiaceae bacterium
ACCAGGTGCGGAACATGGGGAAATAATGTAAGGCTTCGGCTTTTTTCTCAAAAGTAGGAATATGATTATTCACCATATCCATAAAAATAAGCCAGGCTTCATCGTGCTGCGGGCCTTTGTTGGTCATGGCATAACCGCCCTGCTGCGCCAGCGACTCTTTAGAAACGTATTGCGAATATTCGAGCCCTTTGTTTTCCATGGCTATATCCTGCATAAACTGAGCATCGCCCCAGCCGTTGGCAATAAACAGCTCTTTCATTTTCTTAACGCCCAGGCCTGCAATTTTTCCAAAACCTTCACCCTTGGAAACCATGTGTAATAGTTCCATGGCGCCATCGGCATTGCCAAAATTGAGCTTCATTCCGCCAGTGCGTTCTTCGTTCAGTATCCCGTTTTCGTAGCATTCCATAACAAAACCGAGAATGGTTCCCCACGAAATGGTGCAAATACCATACGTATCGCAGTAAAAATTCGATTCGATGGTAAAATCGGGATTGAAAATACCGGCAATGGAACCCAGTGATGAGGTTGATTCATACTCCGGACCATCAACAATTACCTTCGATCCCTTGTAAGGCCCTGTGCGCAGTTCGTAATTATCAACACCCTTGGCGCAGGCCATATTGCAACCAATCCAGCAACCATCCGGAACACCCTGTGTGAAGTAGGTTTTCCATACATCGCCCGATATTTTAACCGCATCGGGGTGGCTTCCGTATTTAAAGTTATTTACCGGCAACAGGTCGTAATCGTTCATTACCAGCGTGAGGTGTGCGGTACCCTTGCTGCGCATTTCGCACTGCTTGTCGTCGAGTTCGCGCATTTCCTTGTTAAAAATCTTACCGCGCTCCATAATGGGCTGCAGATCGACAACCCCGTTGCGGTTACCGGTAACGCCCTTGGTATGAGCAACAACAGCTTTTATTTTTTTATCACGAAGTACAGTTCCGATACCACCGCGTCCGGCTTGTTTTAAGCGCACCAGTTTGCGTTTGGCATCAAAGAAACTGAAATTCAACATGCCGATCAGCGAATTATCAGCTGCAGTTCCGGCAGATACCACCGATACATTCAGCCGGTCTTTTTCGGAATCAGCCAGGTTCTCTGTGAGATATTCAGCCAGCAGGTGGCTGTCGTAACTCTCGTTGCTGGCTTCATAAATTTCAACCAGTTCGCGGGTTTCGTCAATCAGCACAATAACATCTTTATCCGATTTACCCTGCAGTTCCAGTGAGTCGAAACCTGCAAATTTCATAAACGGGCCAAAGAACCCGCCCACATTGCTGTCGACAGGTATATCTGTTTGTGGCGAAAGGGTTACTACCAGCGATTTACCGGTACCTGAGTACTGAGTAATACCACAAATAGGGCCAGTGTTGATCACGATTTCATTTTCCGGATCATTCCATTTGGTATCCGGTTTTGTAGCTTCCCACAGCAGTTTCAGGCCAAAACCTTTGCCGCCGGTAAACTTTTCCTTCATCATTGCCGAAACCGGTTTCTCTTTGATTTCGCCCGTTCCTACATTTACATACAGGGTTCGGTTGTTGTATCCTTTTTCGATCGGAGCCCAGGTATACTTGTACGAATACAAGAGTTTATGGGTGCTTTGAAAATTTTGTAAGCTCATATAATAGGGATTGTTTCTGACTGTTAATCAATTCACAAAAGTATAAAATGGGATTGATCATACAACCAATCTGCTTATTTTTTTCGATATGAATAACAAGTGTAATCGATTAGTATTGAAGTATTTGTTTTTGAAACGTTTGGCGAAACCAAAAGCTGGATTCTTTACAGGAACTGCGGCAGAAAGAAGAAGAATTAAGCTGAAGCTGTGAAAAAACGGGGCAATCAGGGCGCTTACTTTGAATATATGGATGTGACGACTGCAACAAAATATCAATACCAGGACTAATATTCCGGCTCTCCAGAATTTTGCAAAATGTTACATCGTAACATCATTTGCCATGGCGATGGTTCGGCTTTCGCTCCTTTTTTTAATCGATCGTAAAAATTCCTTTACAATCCTCTCGTGGAAAAATGAATATAACCTGCGATCGCGTAACCGCGATTTACATTTGTACCTGGTAATCTGTGTTATTTCGGTTTTGCCGCCAGGCAAAGGTGTGAGGATAAACTGCTGGGTTCCCCGCGTGCTGCCGTGATCAACATAACAATACTCCACTACTTTTTGCACATGGTCCATGCGGGTAACCTCCATGGCAACAGCTATATTTTTAATACCACTCAGCATGCGCAGGTTAAAAAACAGGATCTGGCCCACTTCAATCCCATCAAAAGCTTCGTTCTGATAAAGCAGGTTATTGCTCTTCTTTGAATAGAGCAGCCCAAAAGAAACAATACGTCCATTAAATTCGTCGCTTGGCGACTGGTGAACCATATTGTCCCATACGGTATTAATTTCCTGGTTGATGACCTGTGATTTCTGAAAGGTATTGTAGGCTGCCGAATCGCTGAGGTTAAAACAGACCGGCTGAATATCATCGAAGGTCCTGGCCCCGAAATGTTTCTGCTGCGTGATAAGCTTGCGGACTTTTTTATGCTGGATGCGGGTAAAGTTAACTGAATCAATAGGCACTGGAATGTTTCCGGCTGAATGAGCCTGGAAACCGGAAAACAAAAAGACAGGCAAGAAATACAGGTACAATCTCCTCAGAGTCATAGTTTTTAAAAGCTTATGAGATGAAATTCAGGTCTTAATAATTACCAGTTTCAGGCAATGGTAATGCCTTACAGCCCGCAAATATAAACAAGTGAACCATGCAGCAATGGAATATTATTGAAATCTGAATTTAGGCTGCAACGGAATTAAATCCAAACAAGCATGGTTTGCAAATGCAGGTTGTTGATTGATTTCAGGCGCATATGAAGCCCACTGAACCAGCAACTATTTCCAAAAAAAAACACAAGATATTTAATATTCAGCATGTTAAATACATTCAGCAAGATGAGTTAGTATATAAAATGAATAAAATTTTACATGAAAAACAAGAACATACGTAATTTTTAATAGATTTGCATTAGTTTTCCATTCCTGATAAAGGGATTGAATGATTTTTCAGGGGCAACTCCAAAAATATCAATAGAAGACTTTTTAATATTATCCCCAAATAGTATCGTTTCACACATGCGAAAAGTAAGGCTTAATTTTTTGCCACGGATATTTATGATGCTGGCATTAGCAACCGGATCGCTGGCAGCATTTGCACAAAACACGCAAATAACAGCTGATAAGGTATATGGATACGATCCATTGCTGTACAACGGATTGGCTTATTATTTTTACCCGCCACCCAGCACACAGGGAACCCAGTATATGTTCG
>CAYNVK010000449.1:0-3347 GCA_964400395.1 uncultured Lentimicrobiaceae bacterium
TGAGTTTCCAGGTTCATCCTACCAAAGCCTATATAAAAGAAAAATTCGGAATGGCATATACCCAGGATGAGAGCTATTATTTGCTGGATGCAAAACCCGGCGCTATGGTATACCTGGGGCTTAAAACTGGTATTGATACCCATGAAATGATTGCAGACCTCAGGCGGGCGAAGGAAACAGGCTGCGCGTTTGCCGCCGATAAATATGTTAATGCGTTTCCGGCCCGAAAGCACGATCATTTTCTGATACCTAACGGAACCGTTCATTGTTCGGGAGCCAACAGTATGGTTCTGGAAATAAGCGCTACGCCTTACATTTTTACATTTAAGATGTACGACTGGGGCCGACTGGGCCTGGATGGACAACCACGCGCCATTAATATTGATCATGCTGTAAATGTTATTGATGATAATCGCGATACGCAGTTTTGCCTGAGCGAACTGGTTAACCAGGTTGAGCTGCTGGCCGAAGGCGATGGTTGGCGCGAAGAACGTACCGGCTTGCATCGCACCGAATTTATTGAAACCCGCAGGCACTGGTTTACAAAAACAGTTACGCACCATACCGGCAGCAGTGTTAACGTGCTGAACCTGGTGCAGGGCAGGGAGGCTATAGTTGAAAGCCCGGTAGATGCTTTCAACCCATTTATAGTTCATTATGCCGAAACATTTATAGTGCCGGCCAGGGTTGGCACTTACACTATCCGCCCGTATGGCGAAAGCGAAGGTGCCGAATGCGCTACGCTTAAAGCTTATGTTCGGACCGATCAATGATAAAAAATGTTCCACAGGCTCTACCCAAACCGGCATGACGATATCATTTTATGTATTGCCATCATATCCTGCATTGCAGGATTAGGCTGCCTGTTTGCGAAATCGGAAAACAGACAATGCTGTTTGCCAGCCACCCGGGCAAGCTAAATTACCTGTGAGTCCGAAAGAAATACATTTTGAAAATATCAGTATAAAAAAACCTGAGTCATGGCCCAGGTTTTAGTGTTGGTAATGAACAGCTTACAGTTAATTTTTAATTTTAATATATTTCTCAATATAAACCCCATTTTTATCAAACTGCCCTTTGTCGTCAACAGGAAAAGTCTGGATAAGCGTATCATTTTTCATGACCATCAGCATTTTAATCGTCATGCCTTCGTACGGTCTGTAGCTGTGATACTTAATTGTTTCTTCGTACTTGTTGCCTGCAAGCTTGTATGTTCCAACACCATACGAACCAATCGTATCATTTTTAGTTTTGTTGACAAACATAAAGCGATTTGCTGACCACATTTTGGTTTGATCGACATCATACGTTCCGGGGAAGTCGGTAACTATTGAATTTCCAGTTTGTATTTGATGCTGAACAAGTTTCCAGGCACCTTCAATTTTGAAACTTTTTTGTTGAGCGTAACCACTTATGCTTATTGCAAGCACTAAGCAGCAAAGTAGCATTGTTTTCATAATTAAAAATTTTAAGGGTTAGTAATTAATTTGATTTTATTGCAAAAAATCAACGGGAAATCACATTAAAAATAACCGGGTATATTTTACAGGGTGGCTAACAGGGGCTTTTACCGGACAGGGGAGAAGAAGAAAGAAAAAAATATGTTAATTAATCTATATATACAAAATATGATGATTTTTGTTCAAAAATGCATTTTTTTTACCGCGCGCTTTGGCTGGCCAATTTGATTGACCAGGGGAGGATGCACTCCGCATTACCGATTGTAATTCAAATACTTGTAAATATGGTTCCTTACCTGTGCAGTACTGACTTTTTGCAGCAGGCCTAATAGCCTGAACTTTACTGCTAGATTGTGTATAAGCTGGTTTCGGAAATTATCCTATTGAAGTACTATTTTTCGTGCAATAAGCACCTTCGATTGAGGATCAGTAACGGTTACGAAATAAACTCCTTTTGCGCTATGCATTGGCAAATCGATACTTACATATTTTTGGTAAATGACAGATTTACTTACGATTTGTCCCATTGAATTTGCAATTTTTAGCGTACATCCTATACACGTTTTACAATTTAATAGGTCTATTGACAGATGGTCTTTTGCCGGGTTAGGGTAGATTTTTATCGAATTGATTTCATATGAATCAGTAAGGTCAGTTGAAAAATCAAGGTATAATAAATCCACTTCCGCCGGTGTTAAAATCCGGTTGTATATCCTGATTTCGTCCATAGAGCCGGTAAAGAAACTTGTGCCTTTCATTTCGGACTGGGCCTGGGATTGTTTGCCTATTGTAAAATTTTCCTTGTTTGCCTGGTTTAAATCCGCAATTTGCTTTGAGCCTTGTAAAGTTCCATTCATATATAATTTCATTGAGCCATTTCCATAAGATATTACTGCATGTTTCCATTGATTTAATGCAGAAGGGGTTTCAACATAAGAGCCACCAATCCGGAACCTTAAAACATTCCGGCTGCTGTCAATTCCTAAATAAAAGCCGGTAAATGTGGTGCCATTGGCATGTAATTTATTAATTAAAGTTGGCCAGCTCGAATTTAGCCCTGACGCAAAATAGGATAATGATATTGAAAATGAAGTATTGAGATCGCTGAACATAACTGAATCAGGAGCCGTAATTAAAGAGTTATTATTAAATAAATAGGCATGATCGGGAAGCCCGTTTTTATCCGAAGTAAGTGTAGCTCCGTAATTTAAAAGGTTATTACCATAACCGCTCTCATCCATTGTGCTTCCGTTAAAAGGGAAATACCCGACTAACCCTTCAGTTGGAATCTGGCCTGAACACAAAATGGAAATGGGAAGGCATAACAAAAGTGTAAATATCTTTTTCATAATTGCAGCGATTAGTTTTTTAAGCTGATGATAATTACCTGGTTTCCTGCATAAAAGAGTAAAGTTAATCATCCGTATTGAATAAATATCAGAACTAAGCAAATATTATTTTTTGCTGAATATTTTTAGCCGGATTTCGGGTAATTTTATTGAAAAGGTGAAAATTTGATTGTTGCCTTCTCCTTCCTGGGAAAAGTGCATCTTCCTTTAATGCAGGTTTTAAGTGAATATAAATCAAGTATATAGCACTTTTACTGGGACGATATAATCTCTTTTGCGCGACATTAATGTGATATACGATAGTTCGTAATTCGCACCTGAAAAAGGCTAACTTGTTTTAATGATAATCAAACGGAGAAAATACTGGCTGTACTTAATGATCTGAAACTATAAAATATTTATACTCACGGAGTCTCCTAACAGAAAAGCTATAAAGAATCTTTTAGTATTTACTGAAATTAGCATTGGTCCTGCCTTATTGAAAGATCTGGGATTATTAACCATATCAAAGATTATTATACTTTTGGAATCACTTAAT
>CAYNVK010000450.1:0-3345 GCA_964400395.1 uncultured Lentimicrobiaceae bacterium
TAATTGAATTAAAGTCGCAGGTGGGTTCATTTGGCAATAATTTCAATAACAGAACGGAAGAAGCTTTGGGAAGTGCTGTTGATATATGGACAGCTTTCCGAGAAAACAGTTTTCCACAATACCAACCACCCTGGGTAGGTTATATGATACTGGTTGAGAACACAAAGAAATCAAAATCAAATATCAAAATCAAAGAACCTTATTTTAAAGTTCGTTCGGAATTCGTGAATACGAGCTATATGGACAGGTATGCTATTTTCTGTCAGAAATTGATGCAGGAACGTCATTATACGGCTACATCGTTAATCTGGACAAACGAGGAAATGGAATTCGGCGCAATGGCTGACGATATTTCCTTTGAATCGTTTTTACTCTCATTTATGGGATTTCTCAAAGGGAAATTAAAAGATCTGAAAGCATGATATACGGCACCCGATCGAATGGAAATAATCATGGACTGGTTCTTACAAAACCATTGGTGGTTGAGAAGATGCTCGATCTGGCAGGGTATAATATGTACAGTGATTTAAGCAGAATGACCATATTGGAACCATCGGCGGGCGATGGAGCGTTTGCAGTCGCAATTATTAACCGCTTGTATAAGTCATCCTTAAAATTTGGGTTTAATTTCCAGGAGTCACTTTCGAATATTAAGCTTTTTGAAATTGATGAGAAAATGGTGAGTTTGCTTACTGATCGGATTGATTTAACGTTAAATGCATTATCTGCATACAGGCCTGAAACAATGGTAGTGCATGGAGATTTTCTGTTATCTAATACACCATTATGTGATATTGTTGTTGGTAATCCGCCCTATGTGAGACATGAGAATATACCTGACGATTTAAAAATTGCATATCGTAAATTATTCAGAACCTTTACACATAGAAGTGATTTGTATGTTGCTTTTTTTGAGAAAGGAATGAGACTTCTCAAACAAGATGGCAGACTTTCATTTATTACCTCCAACAGATGGCTGAAGAATCAATACGGCAAAAAGCTGAGGGATTTTATCACAAGTAATTATTCATTGGAAGAAATAATTGATCTTGAAAATACTTCTCCTTTTGAGGAAGAAGTTCTTGCATATCCGGCAATTACAACAATAAAAAAGACATCAGGTTCTGGAATGCCTGGCTACTATCAGCTAAATGATCTTAAAGAGTTAGAATGTTTCACAACCGATACAAAACCAAAGAGCAGATTGAATACTAAAGCTTCGAATTGGTTTGCTAAGCACACTTTCGGAGAGGCACATGATAAATTTCTAGACACGATTACAAATCAGGGATTCAAAATAGGTATTGGGGTTGCCACTGGTTGCGACCGAGTTTTTATACGAAACGACTTTAAGGAATTGGTGGAGAATGAACTTTTATTACCCATTCTAATATCAAAAGATTTAAGAGGAGATAAATTAAAATGGAGCGGAAATTTCATTCTTAATCCATTTAATTCAAAGGGAGAATTAATTGATCTGGACAGATTCCCCAAAGCTAAGGCATATTTGTTTTTGCATAAGGAAGCGCTGGATAACAGGCATGTAGCCAGGAAAAATAATAATAACTGGTATAAAACTATTGATAAAATTCAGGCAGAACTAACTTTCCAGGATAAAATTATACTTCCGGATTTGTCAGGAAATAAATCAATTTTTATTGACAAAGGTGAATTTTACCCACATCACAACCTGTATTATATAACAGGCAGAAGCAAGACACAGCTTACTCTGTTGGCTGCAATTCTTACATCGGATTTTGTTAGATTACAGTTGCTGGAGTATGGCAACAAGATGAACGGA
Organism: uncultured Lentimicrobiaceae bacterium; assembly: GCA_964400395.1. Taxonomy (GTDB): domain Bacteria; phylum Bacteroidota; class Bacteroidia; order Bacteroidales; family UBA4417; genus UBA4417. The sequence continues at coordinate 1,802 of CAYNVK010000450.1, forward strand.
GGATATGTTAGATGGCAGAGTCAGAATTTAAAAAAGTTAAGAGTTCCGATTATTGATGCAATACCCAAATTGACTGCCGATAAAATTATTAAAGCATATTATGAAAATAATATAGCAGAAATTAACAGGCTTATGACGCCTGTGCAAATTTCAGAATATGAATTAACAGAGGGACAAATGAGTTTATTTGAACCGGAAGAACTTTATTGATATATACTGTAGATCGAAATAGAACTTATAACGTCAGCGTACCTAAATTTTATAGCTTCAAAATCCTGAGTTACAGACTCAAGATAATAAGCACTACTCACTTAACTGTTGCTATACGTATTCCGTTATTTCAACTTCGCCGCGCAGTATCATGGTGCCATTGGTTGCCAGCGAATCGAGGTCGTTTACAATCGGGTAAACCGATACGGGGGCAATTTTTTCAATCCGGCTGATCAGTCGTTCGGTAAAGAATTTATTATTCATAATGGAACCCATAACCAGCGTGGCATCTACCTTAAACTCGAGCACTGCTGCCATGCTTCCTATTTCCTTGGCAATCTGGTAAGCCAGCGCATCCACAATAAAACGGGCTTTTTCGTCCCCGGCATCTACCATGGCCGATACTTCGGTAAGCGATTTTGTGCCCAGGTAGCCTTTTATTCCGCCCTGTTCGGTAACCAGTTTGTGCATCTCCTCGCGGCTGTATTTACCGCTGAAACACAAATCGATTAACTGCCCCACCGGCAGGCTGCCGCTGCGTGTCATGCTGAAAGGCCCGTCGCCGTCGAAGGCCTGGTTTACATCAACCACCTGCCCGTAGCGGTGAGCGCCAACCGATACGCCTCCGTTGCCGATATAGGCCACTACGGTTCTCAGTTCCTTGTAATTGCGGTTAATGCTTTTGGCAAACTCGCGCGAAATATTAAAATGGTTCAGCGCGTGGAAAATGGAATTACGTTCAATCTGCGGCAGGCCCGAAACTTTGGCAATGGGTTCCATTTCGTCGACCACCACGGGATCGCTCAGGTATGCTTTTGCTGCCGGTAGCTGGGCCGCAATTTTATCGGCAATAAGCCCGCCCAGGTTGGTGGCATGCATACCCATCACCCCTTTGCGGAGGTCGCGTTTCATGGCTTCGTTAACCTGGTACACTCCCGATTTAACCGGTTTTATCAGTCCGCCGCGGGCCATCACTATCGCAATGTCGGCAAAGTCGATCTGGTTGCTTTTTAATTCATCCATAATTAAGCCAGTACGGTAATCGAGTTCGTCAATTACATTGGTAAATGCTGAAAGGGAATCGGCCTTATGACGGATTGATTTCAGGAAAATCAGGCTCATATTGCGGTACACTGCAATTTTGGTGATATCAACCTCGGGATAAATTACCAGGATACTTTGTGCTGACATTGCGTTGGGATTTTTAGAACGTCAAATTTATAATATTTCCGTATGCCGTGGGCGAAGAATAAAAGTATTTTCAAAAGAGACACTATAAAGCGTTGTCCACGGATTGTCACAAATTACACACAGATTTTTACGAATAGAGTTGT
>CAYNVK010000451.1:0-3341 GCA_964400395.1 uncultured Lentimicrobiaceae bacterium
CATTTCCCCATCTCCACATTTCCCCATCTCCACATTTCCCCATCTCCACATTTCCACATCTCCACATTTCCCCATTTCCACATTCCTTCATTTCCACATTTCCACATTTCCACATTTCCACATTTCCATATCCCAACATAAAAAAGAACAAACCCCAGCTAACGATTCAGTTGACTGGGGTCTGCGCCTTTTACCCACGATTTGTGGCAGGGAATAAAATGTTACGCTTTCGAAATATTATGCGATATTGTTACCTGAACTTTCTTTCAGCAGCTTGAGCATTGCGGAGCCAATCTCGGCCGGCGAATCAACCACGGTGATGCCGCATTCGCGCATAATTGCTTTTTTAGCTTCGGCAGTATCGGATTTGCCGCCAACAATGGCACCGGCATGTCCCATGGTGCGTCCGGCAGGCGCTGTAGCTCCGGCAATAAAACCGACCACCGGCTTTGTTCCATGATCACGGACAAAATAAGCGGCATCCGCTTCCATATTTCCGCCAATTTCACCAATCATAACAATTCCCTGTGTTTCCGGATCGGCCATAAAAAGCTCCATGGCATCGCGCGTTGTAGTGCCAATAATGGGATCGCCACCTATACCCAACGCCGTGGTTTGTCCAAGGCCTGCTTTGGTGAGCTGGTCAACGGCTTCGTAGGTTAAGGTGCCCGAGCGAGAAACTATGCCCACAATCCCCTTCTGGTGAATAAACCCAGGCATAATACCAACTTTGGCTTCGCCGGGAGTAATAACACCGGGGCAATTGGGCCCTACCAGCCTGCAATCGAGACCATCAACATACTCTTTGGCAACCATCATATCTTTAACAGGGATACCTTCGGTGATGCAAACAATTACCTTAATACCTGCTTCGGCTGCCTCCATGATGGCATCGGCTGCAAAAGCCGGCGGAACAAATATGAGCGATACGTTAGCCTGGGTAGCTTTTACAGCTTCTTTCACCGTGTTAAAAACCGGCCTGCCGATATGTTCGTTGCCTCCTTTGCCCGGGGTAACGCCGCCAACCACATTGGTACCGTAATCTATCATTTGCGTGGCATGAAAGGTACCTTCGCTGCCTGTAAATCCTTGAACTATAATCCGGGAATCTTTATTTACGAGAATGCTCATAGCAGAATTATATTTTTATGTGCTCAAAGATAAATAAATATTTCATATCGTCATTGGTGGATATTTGGCTATAAAATGTTTCCGGGTTCCGTAAAATAATTCAAATCCGGATGTGGCAGAAAAGTAAATCTTTATACTTAATTCCAATTTATATATTTCATTTTCTGCCGGTTATATGCACTAAACAAAGGATTGTTAAAAACCTTTTAGGGATAGATGTCGGGCACAAAACAGGTTTTATTTCTTTTGTATTCTCAAATTCCTTTCCCGTGAAATATTTCCCCCGCTATATCCTCCTCTTTCTTTTTATTGCAATCCCGGTGCTGATTCCAACCGGCTGTGCTGATAAAACCAAACACGATCCTGTTCATTTAGCCGATTGCATCAAACTACAGCAATTAACTCCCGAACAGGAAGCTAAGATCAGGAAGGAAATCCATGCCAGGGAAAAAGCACTTGCGCTTGATTCACTCTTCAAAAAGAAAGCTAAAAACCAGGGCTTTAACGGCGCAGTACTCATAGCTCAAAAAGGAGTTATCCTGTACCATAACGTATTCGGATATGCCGATTTTGGTAAAAAAGATTCGTTGTGCCTTAATTCGGCATTTCAGCTGGCATCAATCAGCAAAACGTTTACAGGCACAGCGGTTTTGCTGCTGGCACAGGATAAAAAGCTAAAACTTACCGATAGCATACAGAAGTTTATTCCTTCTTTTCCATACCATGGCATAACCATTGAAAACCTCCTCAGCCATCGCAGCGGCTTGCCCAACTACCTGTATTGTTTCGAAGATAAGCGAAGACTCAATGGCCCTGCTCCTACCAATGATTCGGTGCTGAAATGGTTCAGCGAAGCAAATCCGTTGCCGGCTGCGTATAACAAACCCGGGAATAGTTTCAGCTACAACAACAGCAATTTTATCGTGCTTGCTTCTATCATTGAAAAGGTAAGTGAAATGAGCTACGTACAATTTATGAAAACCCGCATTTTTGACCCGCTGGGGATGGAACATACTTTTATTGACACTATCGCACCAGATTCCTTGCTTCGCTACCGCACCACAGGGCACCAGGGCAACCGCAAACGTGAGCGCGAGTTTTTCGACGGGGTGTATGGCGACAAAGGAATTTTCTCGACCGCGGCTGATATGCAACGGTGGTATTTTGCGTTGCATTCGGGATGCCTGTTGAACAAACATTGGCTGAATGAGGCTTTTACCCCGCGCAGTTTCGAACATAAAAGCAGGCATAACTACGGCTTAGGCTTCAGGCTGATGACCGATCCGCAAAACATGAAAAAGGTGCATTATGTGTACCATGGCGGCTGGTGGGCCGGCTTCAGTACCATGTTGTGGATGGATATGGATGCCGATATTGCCATTATAGTGCTGGGCAACCGCAAAAGCAGTACAGTTTATGATATCAAGTCGGTACTTTCAATCCTGGAAGGTAACAAGGACAGTGAACTGGAAAGTATCAGCGACGGAGGAGACTGACACAACTTATCCCAACGTACTATTTATCAGAGCAATAACTTCTCCCCCGCTTAAAGAAAGCCGGGTAAAAGTTTGAATTGGCATTTTTTATCACTATCTTTGTTTTACTAACCCTGAAAGCCTATGAATCCCTACACTTCATTATCGAAAAATGATACGATATGTGCCATGTCGACTCCCCCGGGAATCAGCGCTATAGCAGTTATACGACTATCAGGCCCTAGGTCGGTTTCTATTGCCGGTTCGTTTTTTAAATCGCCGAAAGCCAACACTACTGTTGAAGATTTTGCAACACATACGGTGCATTTCGGATTTTTTGCTACCGACAGCGAAGTTATCGACGAGGTAGTGCTCACTGTTTTTAAAGCCCCACACTCGTATACCGGCGATGATATTGTGGAGATATCGTGCCATGGTTCAGAGTATGTACAGCAGCGGATTCTGGAAGTGCTTATTGATGGCGGTGCGCGTATGGCAAGGGAGGGTGAATTTACATTACGGGCTTTTCTGAACGGGCGCATGGACCTGTCGCAGGCAGAGGCTGTTGCCGATTTAATCTCGTCGCGATCGAAAGTTGCGCACGACCTGGCGCTTTCGCAGATGCGCGGTGGATTTTCGCAACGGATCAGGGATATGCGCAGCCAGCTGCTCGACCTGGCATCGCTGCTGGAACTTGAACTCGATTTCAGCGAAGAAGATGTTGAATTTGCCGAC
>CAYNVK010000452.1:0-3331 GCA_964400395.1 uncultured Lentimicrobiaceae bacterium
TACTTTCGGAAGCAGCCGAAATGAAAATACTGCTCGATACTATTCCTTATACATTCTTAAAAACACAACACCATGCCAAAGAAAATTAATGCACCTACCCTGGTTAAGGCCGAAGGTACAAAACTGAAGATCATTGAAGAGTACATCGGGAGGGTGAATACAGGCACCACCGACCTCAGCATAGCCAAAATGAAAAGCCCGCAGGGCTGGGAAGAACCCGGACAACAGCCGGCATTCGACGAATATACCATCGTTTTAAAAGGGACCTTGCTGGTCGAAACCCGTACCGAGGAAATCTATGTTTCGCAGGGCCAGGCCATTATAACCTATAAAGATGAATGGGTGCGCTACAGCTCACCACTGGAAGGCGGTGCCGAATATATTGCCGTTTGCCTGCCCGCCTTTTCGCCCGATTCAGTTAACAGGGATACCGTAGGCTAACATACTGCAGATACCTAAGTTTTATACTTCCCGGCAAATGATTGGCCGTTAGTATTGCTGATATTTAAACACATCATATGATTAAAACTATTGATCACATCGTAAACCCCGGGGCACGACAAAAAGCCATTGAGCGCTTTCGCGAAAAAGGCATCGTGCTCCCTACCTTTGCCCAGATGCGCAATCCCGAACTGGTTCCTGAAAAAATCAAGACCCAGCTCAAAAACATTGGCCTGTGGGATCTTCACCCGGCAAACCTTTTCAGGATTACCTGGAAAAATGAGCCCGTTGCAAAAGGCGGCTTGTATGGGCAGGTGAACTACCTCGAAATACCTTCCGAAGTCACCGGGGTAAAAGCCCGTATTGTGCTGCTCACCGGCAAATATTTCCCTACCGGTGCCCATAAAGTGGGTGCTGCTTACGGGTGCCTTGCCCCACGAATCCTGACCGGCGAATTCGACCCTACCTATCATAAGGCGGTTTGGCCTTCAACCGGCAATTATTGTCGTGGCGGCGCCTTCGACTCGCACCTGATGGGCGTTACAGCCGTGGCCATATTGCCCGAAGAAATGAGCAGGGAGCGTTTCACCTGGCTCAGGGAAATTGGCGCCGAAGTAATTGCTACGCCCGGCTGCGAATCGAATGTAAAAGAAATTTATGATAAATGCTGGGACATACGCCGCAACCGCAAGGACTGCGTTATTTTCAACCAGTTCGACGAATTCGGTAATCCTTGCTGGCATTATAATGTTACGGCTCCGGCCATCGAAGAAGTTTTTAATTCGGTGAAATCAGCCAATGGCCAACTTGCAGCCTATGTGTCGGCAACCGGGTCGGCAGGAACCATTGGTGCAGGCGATTACCTGAAAACTCAGTTCCCTCATATGAAAATTGTAGCTTCCGAAGCTATGCAATGCCCTACCCTGCTCAACAACGGTTTTGGCGGGCATCGCATCGAAGGAATTGGCGATAAACATGTTCCATGGGTACACAATGCTAAAAATACCGACGTAGTTACTGCCATCGACGATGAGGATTGCATGCGCATTTTCAGGCTTTTCAACGAGCCCGAAGGCAAAGCATATCTTAAATCATGCGGCATTGACGAACAGCTGGTCGAAAAACTGGGACTGATCGGCATATCGGGAGTAGGCAATATATTGTCGGCCATTAAAACTGCCAAATACTACGAAATGACTGCCGACGATGTTATTTTTACCCTGGCCACCGATTCAGCCGAAATGTATGTTTCGCGCCTGGAAGAATTAAATGACGAAAAAGGTGCTTATTCGCAACTGCAGGCAGCAAAAGATATGGAAAAATGCCTGTTCGGCCAGGCCACTGACCACCTGAAAGAGCTCAACTATTACGACCGCAAAGCCATTCATAACCTCAAATATTTTACCTGGATTGAGCAGCAGGAAAAAGACCTGGAAGAGCTGAACCAGCTTTGGACCGACCGGCAGGTATGGGCGCAGCAGTTTCAACAGGCCGAAAGGTGGGACGAAATGATCAACGAATTTAATGAGGAAACAGGAGTGCTTAAAAATTTATAAAGTGTCTGCACACCAATTCTGGTGTCTGAATCTTTAAATCAGTACCGGGTTCCAGGCTCCATTTAAGTCGGGTACCCACCACCCGGTACTTTGCACCAAGCACTGAGCACTGTGCACTGAGCACAGTGCACAAATCACAAAAAACAATGACTTCAAAATTCACTTACGAATGTACTGATTGCGGCAGGCAAATTCCCGCCGGAGAAATTATATACCTCTGCCCCGATTGCAGCGCAAAGCAACTTCCCGATCAACCTCCGCTTGGAGTGTTGAAAGTAATTTACGACTACAAAGCATTGAGTGAGCTATCTTTTAGTAAACTCATGGAGGATCAGTTTCTTCAATTATTGCCTGTCGACCATTCCAGCAGCTTCCCAAATCTGCGTGTCGGGCAAACCCCGCTTTACGAAATTCATGCCCTCGATGGCCAGGTGAGTGATTTTCAGCTTTTCCTGAAGGACGACTCTCAAAATCCCACCTTTTCGTTCAAGGACAGGGCTTCAGCTTTGGTTTCGGCTTTTGCGAAGGAAAACGGTATCGATACCATAGTAGCTGCAAGTACCGGAAATGCAGGTTCATCGCTTGCCGGCATTTGTGCTGCCCAGGGTCAGCAAGCTATAATTTTTGTCCCGGCAACGGCACCCAAGGCAAAGCTTACGCAAATCATGATGTACGGGGCCACATTGCTGCCGGTAGCCGGTAACTACGACCAGGCCTTCGACCTGAGTATTCAGGCAACCAAGCGTTTTGGATGGTACAACCGAAACACAGCCTACAACCCGCTTACCCTCGAAGGCAAGAAAACTGTTTCTTTCGAGATTTTCGGACAACTCCATGAGCAGGTTCCTGATTTTATCTTTGTGCCTGTGGGCGATGGTGTAATAATATCGGGTGTGTATAAAGGATTTGAAGACCTGTTGCAGCTGGGCATCATCGAAAAAATGCCGGTAGTTGTAGCCGTACAGGCTGCCGGAAGTTGCAACCTGGTTGAAAATATCGGTAAAGAAGAATTCAGGATTTCTCCATCAGAAACCATTGCCGACAGCATTTCGGTTGACATTCCGCGGAATTTTAACATGGCCGCCGCTTACTTATCAAAATATCAAGGCCTGACCGTAATGGTAAGCGACGATAACATTCTGAGAGCCTCCTCCATCCTGGCAAAAAACACAGGCATTTTTACCGAGCCGGCATCTGCAGCAGCTTTTGCAGGATTTCTCGATTTTAAAAACAGGTTCCTGATTCCCAAGGCATCCACCAATGTTGTATTACTTACCGGAAGTGGATTGAAAGATCTCCAGGCTGTGCAACCCTTATTTGAAATCCCGTTGCCG
>CAYNVK010000453.1:0-3318 GCA_964400395.1 uncultured Lentimicrobiaceae bacterium
GAGAGTAAGGCTGCCGACACTAAAATTTTGACCGGCAGCTATGCTTGCGGTTGGTCCGTTTATAAGCAGATTATTAGTAATCGCTGTACCAGCAGGCATTGTTTTAGCACCGCCGCCTGATAAAATAAGATTGTTGTAAGCCACCGCTGCCAGAGTTTGGGCCCCTGCAGCATTCCATTCAATAGTTCCGGTATTGGCTGCAAAACTGCCTCCTGTTCCGCTTACACTTCCGGCAATCTTTAATAAACTTGAACCCCCATCCAGAGTACCGTTGGTTCTGGTCCAGTTTCCTGTAACAGTATGAGTCAGCCCTGTTCCAAGGTTTAGTGTTCCGCCGCTTCCGTTTATGGTAAGTACTGATGCATTTACGTTGCCGGTAAAGGTAGCAGTGCCGGCGGTTTTGCTCATGGTAACTGTACCTGTAGTTGTAAAACCATCAATAGTATTCGAAACAGTAGTTCCGCTTAATGATACATTTCTTGCGTAAAAATTTAATGTTCCCCCTCCAGTATTTAATAGGTTTCCCTGAATATTTAAGTTGCCGCTTGGATTCGCAGTAGTTCCATTGCCACTGTAAACAAGATTGTAGTAATTACCCGTAAATGCTTGTATAACCGGTGCTGTACCGGTATATTCAATAGTCCCATTAGCTGCAGTAAGAGAAGCAGGACCACCGGAAAACGATCCTCCGAATTTTAACAACCCATTCCCTGTAAAAACAAATTGGCATCCGGTGGTACCTGTAGTAACTGTTCCGTTAATTGTAACTGTTCCCGTTGAAATGGTAATTATATTATTTCTGGTTGTAGTTGTGGCATTCATTGTTAATGCTCCGGCTACAAGAGAACCTGTTCCAACTGCAATCGTAAAACTAGTGTTATTGGCTGATGGCCTGAACATGTTTATCAGACCTGTAACTGTTAACGTATTTGTTCCGCTTATAGTTAATGTTCCTGAATTTGCGGTTGTCAGTGTATTACAATATGCTGCAGCGTTTACGGTGACATTTATTCCATTATTAATAGTAACATCATCTGAGGCTGTAGGAACAGGATTGCCTCCCCATGTGGCAGTATTGGACCAGTTTCCACTTGAAGTAGCAGTCCTGGTTGCTGAATAGCTTCTTAAAACACAAAGGATGATAACAAGTATCAACAATATCGTTTTCGAAGTATTACCAAGTTTTATCATGTTCTGGAAAGTAGCAATCAGTTGAAAGTAGCTTAATTCTGATTAGTGTGCTGGCAGTATTTATAAAGGGAATTCTTTCTCAGCGAAAATCTCCGCTTTGGCATCATTGGGAGCCTGGAATTTAATCAGCAGTTTGCCCTTTTTGAAATCTACGCCGGGCATATTATGAAGCTGCATTTTAAATTTCCTGATCTTATTTGGCGTGTATACGGCGAGTCCTCTCACAGTGCCTACTTCAATAGGTTCGCCCTGTGCAGGTGCCCACATTACGGATAAATCTCCGTAAACCGATTTGTCGCCTGTGCGTTCGAACTCCAGGCTCAGGTTGGGAACCGTGTCACTCTTTAAATCCACTTTTATATTTGTAAGTTCTACTTTTACCTGTAATTCGCCATTCCGGATTATAACCGGGATGCTGATCCCGAAAATAGGTACTAGCTTAATACCGATAGACGTTGAATCAGCAGAAGTTTGTTCTTCGCCCAAGAGTTTCTCATTAGGCACTGCCCTGAAATATACATGCGAACGGAATTCGCCGTTTTGCATTTCGGGCATTTTGCGGTATTGCATACGTATTACCTGCGAGCCGTTTGGCGGAAGTGTTACTGATCGTGGAAAAAACCTCAGGTATTTATCAGCAAATAACTGTCCTTCATCGGGTTGCTCTATCTGTACAAAGCTTCCATCGTCAGTCATCCTGTATTGTACAAACGAAACGGTGTATTTTGCCGTATCAGAACCAGTATTGGCAAGGGTCAACTCCTGCGACTGTTTATTTCCCTCAAATACTACACGGCGCGGGGTGATCAGGAGGTTGCCCTGTGCATTTGCATTAAAGGTTAACAGCGCTGATGCGAAAAGAATTGCCAGTAGTAGCTGGGTTGAGGTTTTACTAATTATTCCTTTAATTGTCATGGCGGTTAAATTTTTTTCAAACTTACACAAATTTGTCGACTCTGAAGCCTTGCCTGCCGGACTTTTTCGGCATTTGAGCCTGTGTGGTTTCACTTTGGTATACTATTAATGGCCAAATGGTCATAATGTAATACGATTTTCTGTAAAAGTGCACGATCGGACCTTGTTAATATTAGTGCCCATCAGTTTTACTGAATAATTTAACCTGAGATGATTTTGACTGAAGCCTGTGTTTTATCAAAAATCGAAGAGCTTAAATTGATTCCGTATCAACTTGTTGGTTGCTCGTCAATTTTTACAAAAACAATGCCATAGCCCGAAACACATTTATTTCATTTCGTGGTTCTATGAATACATTGAGCATCATAGTTTTGAGAATAAAAAAAGGTGTGAAAGAATACTCTTTCACACCTTTCGGAATATTATTGATACTGATTAGTTGTAGTTAACAGTAACTACCAGTCCGGTTGCGTTGGTGTAAACTCCTGCGGCCTGGCCTGCAGCAACATTAAGTGTAGCTCCTACAAATACATCTTGTGTTCCAGCGGTAAGAGTACCGGTAGGAGTGGGGTTACTTGTAAATGTACCTACAGTCATTGTGTTCGATCCGCTTGTAAGTGTGATAGGTGCAGCTGGTAATGAAATCGAAAAGGTTGATCCGGCAGCTCCGGTTACAGTAAATTTAGCAGCCGATACGGTTCCGGTTACTACAGGCAGAGTTACTCCACCTCCAGCAGTACGGGTACTGGCCGGGCTAAGCTGAACTGTTCCTGCAAGTGAAGGGCTAACGGCAACATTTCCGAAATTCAGGTCAATTGATTTTGAAATGGCAATAGGGGTAATAATGGTAGCCGAAGAAGTAGCAGTTGCCGAAACCTGGGCTTTAGCAGTAAATGAAGCAATGGTAAGGATAGCAACCAGTGAGAAGAGAACGGATAATTTTTTCATTGTTTTGAGTTTTTTATGAGTTTTTTTTAGTTGGATTTACATCGTCTTGAGCGATGTAATTAATATTTCATAAACCGTGCCACATGCCTGTGCCAAGGAGTGATGCCAGGCTGAAAAAAAATAAAAATATTTTGTAAAATACTGATAAACAGATATGTAAAAATGATTTATTTTTTGAAGGCGTAGCCTGAAGGTTGTTTTTCAACTGGCTTCCACCCCGGGTAATATCTCAAATTGCGACAAATAGAAATACAAATTGAGATT
>CAYNVK010000454.1:0-3288 GCA_964400395.1 uncultured Lentimicrobiaceae bacterium
TCAAATCCCCAATTCCATCTTCAACCTTAAAACAAAAAAGGAGCTCTTTCGCAAGAACTCCTTTTATGAAATAAGTATCAGTTACTTGGCGAAACTTATAGCCCTGGTTTCGCGGATTACTGTGATTTTGATCTGTCCCGGATACGTCATTTCTTCCTGTATCTTTCTGGAAAGGTCGAATGCAATCTGGTTCGATTCTTCGTCGGAAACCTTGTCGGCGCCAACAATTACACGCAACTCGCGGCCGGCCTGTATGGCGTAGGTTTTCACCACACCGGGGTAGGAGAGGGCGATTTCCTCGAGTTTGTTGAGGCGCTGAATGTAAGCTTCAACCACTTCGCGACGTGCCCCGGGGCGTGCGCCTGAAATGGCATCGCAAACCTGAACGATAGGAGCAATAAGGGTTTCCATTTCGATCTCATCGTGGTGAGCACCAATGGCGTTACAAATATCGGGTTGTTCCTTAAACTCCTTGGCAATTTTCATACCCAGGATTGCGTGTGGCAATTCGGCTTCGTTTTCGGCTACTTTTCCAATGTCGTGGAGCAGTCCGGCGCGTTTGGCTTTTTTAACGTTCAGGCCCAGTTCGGCAGCCATGGTAGCGCAGAGGTTAGCCACCTCGCGTGAGTGCTGCAGCAGGTTTTGCCCGTACGACGAGCGGTATTTCATGCGGCCTATCAGCCTTACTAACTCAGGATGCAGCCCGTGAATACCCAGGTCGATGGTGGTGCGTTTACCGGCTTCAATGATTTCCTGTTCAACCTGTTTTTTGGTTTTGGCAACCACTTCTTCGATACGTGCCGGGTGAATACGGCCGTCGGTTACCAGTTTGTGTAGCGAGAGGCGGGCAATTTCGCGGCGTACCGGGTCGAAGCCCGAAAGAATAATAGCGTCGGGCGAATCGTCGATGATAATTTCGATACCGGTGAGGGCTTCCAGCGCGCGGATATTACGGCCTTCGCGACCAATGATGCGGCCTTTTATTTCTTCGCTTTCGATATTAAAAACAGAAACGGTATTTTCAATAGTTTGTTCGGCGGCAGTACGCTGTATGGTTTCGACAATAATTTTTTTGGCTTCGTTGTTGGCTTTCAGCTTTGCTTCGTCAACAATTTCGTTAATCGAAGCCATTGCCTGTGTGCGGGCTTCGTCCTTCATATTGTCGATCAACTGGTTTTTAGCTTCTTCGGCTGAAAGTCCCGAAATGATTTCGAGCTGGTCGATGTACTGTTTGTGCGCCTTGTCGATTTCCTGCTGTTTGCGGTTGATAACCTCTTTTTGTTGTTCGAGGTTTGCCTTGGTGTCAGTTAATTCTTTAAGGTGTTTCTGAACTTCCTCGTGTTTTTTCTGAATCTCGTCGTGGCGTTGGTTCAGTTGTTGTTCGCGCTGTTTCTGGCGGTTTTCGGTTTTTGCGATCAGGTTATTTTTTTCCTGAATCATGTTTTCGTGATCGGTCTTCAGCTGGAGAAATTTCTCCTTGGCCTGGAGCATCTTTTCTTTTTTCAGCATTTCGGCCTTTTCTTCGGCGTCGCGCAGTAAGTAGATGCTCTTTTTCTCGATCGACTTACGTAGTAAAGTTGTCGCCAGCACTAATCCGGCTCCAAGCCCGACGATAGCGCTGATGATAACTATGAGTGTATTGCCCATTTCGTATTTTGGTTATAAGGGTTAAACATATAACCGGAAAGGTCCAAATAGAAAGATAAAAGAAAAACCCGCAATTAGTCCATGCATTTTGGGAAACCCCAAAAGACAAGATTGGGCTGCCTGAAATCGTCGGGCTTCCAACGTCTCCCGGAGGAGATCCTTATACCCGAAAGCATAAGGTAAGGCCTGTCCTGTTATTTCTTCTAGCTTCGCCCGATTGTAAAAATGTTGAGTTTCCAAACGGATTGAACTAACGCGGGTTTTATCCTTGTATTTTCAAAGAACGTAAAACATTAATCTTCAAGAACTTTTGTCAATATTTTATCAAGATCAGTCAGGGTAGGCGATAAACTTTTGGTTACAAATGAAACTTCGTTTTCATTATTAACAGCCGAAGTTGCAAAATGTAAGGCTACCATAGCCAGTAAATCCTGTTTGTCGCTGTACTTGTAATGTCCATAGTGACTAATTTGTGCCTCAATATTTTTAGCGGCTTTACGAACAATTTCCTCCTCATCCCGTGCAATGGTCAGCCTGTAAGGCCTTCCGGCAATGGTTATGGTGATGGGTAATTCTTCAGCCATAGGCTTTATATTGTTTTGTTGTTTAAAAGATCAATGCATGTATCAAGTTCCCGCAATAATTCGTTTATCTTCTTTTTGGCGATGGATGAGTCCTTGCCGGTAGGGATTGATTTTGCAATGGTTAGTATTTGTATTTGTTTTTCCAGTTCCTGTATGGTTTGCTTGTACTGATGTATGGCGGCTTCGGTTTCTATGTGCTTTTGCTGAAGCTTGCCATATTCCTCTTTAAGTTTTGTATGCCTGAGCGCTAATTGCCTGCCTTTGATATCCAGCTCTTTAACCAGATCGCTTAAGTCTTTCATTTAATGGTTCACGCTTAATGCCCTATGTATTAGGAAGCAAAGATAGCTACTAAAACAGATAATAACAATACTATGCTGTTTTTATTATCTCAAAATGTGTGTACAATTATAATTATCAATTTATTAGCATTTGAGCAGTTTCGTTTTTCAATACCTGTATCTGTTTCGGTAACAGGATTGGTCTGAAAACGGATACTGAAAACAAAAATTGCTGATGTAGCTGATAATTGCCTGGTTCATTTTATTTTTCACTTATTTTTGTATTATGACTGAAGAATTCCTGCATTATATATGGCAATACAGGCTCTACCAGCCTGGTTTGTTTCTTCAAACCGGCGAGCAGCTTGAGGTGCTGCATCCGGGTATGCATAACAGCGATTCAGGGCCCGATTTTTTTAATGCCAGGATCAGGATCGGCAATACCACCTGGGCCGGAAATATCGAAATTCATATTTTATCGTCGGACTGGAAACGTCACAACCACCAGCAGGATATGAGTTATGATAATGTAATACTCCACGTGGTGTGGCGCGATGATGCCCCTGTTACCCGTAACGATGGCTTACTGATACCGACACTTGAACTGGATGGGCTTTACAGTGAACATGCCTGGAAAAATTACCTTTCGTTTATGGCTTCTAAGCGATGGGTTCCCTGCGAAACTCAGATTAACCATGTTGATGCTTTTGTAAGAACAGCATGGCTCGACCGGGTTCTTGTCGAACGGCTCGAGCGTAAAGCATTGCAGGTTGAGC
>CAYNVK010000455.1:0-3278 GCA_964400395.1 uncultured Lentimicrobiaceae bacterium
ATCGCACGCCGAACTGCTTGCCGAATGCACAATTGCTTTTGAAAATGACAAAAGCCTGCCGTATTACACTTGCGTTACAAGCACCATCAGTCATTATGCATTTCGCCTGGAGTCATACGGCCTATTGATCCTGGCAACCGAAAAACCTTTATCAAACTGGCAACTCTTTGAGCTTGTTCCGGTTGTAAAAATGTTTGCAAACTCGTGTAATGTTGCGCAGGCGTTATCGAAAAGAAATTCGGCTGCCGAAGAACTTGCAAAAGAACGAAACCTGCTGCGTACCATCGTGGATAATATTCCCGATCCCATATATTTTAAAGACTTACAGGGTCGCAAAACTTTATTAAACCTTGCCGAAGCACATATACTTGGCGCCAGCAGCATCGAAGAAGCTATCGGGAAGACCGATGCTGAATTTTATTCGCCCGAGATATTAAGAAACACCCAGTGGGAAGACCGCGAAGTGATTGAATCGGGAAATCCGGTTTTAAACCGTGAGTCGGTCCTGGTGACTCCTTCGGGTGAGAAAAAATGGCTTATCGGGAATAAAATACCTCAAAGGGATCCGGAAGGCAACGTGATAGGAATTGTCGGCATAAGCCACGATATTTCGAAACGCAAGTTTGCCGAAGAAGCACTTCGCGAAACGGCCGAAAAATACCAGACCATCTTCAATTCATTTGTCGATCTGTATTATCGCTCGGATGTAAAAGGGAACATACTCGAGCTTTCGCCTTCGGTGTTTCCCCTTTCGGGATATAAGGCCGAAGAACTGGTTGGCCGCAGTGTGGCGGTGGTTTATGCAGATGTTGAGCGGCGCAACGAAATGATCAGGCTGCTGTTGCAAAAAGGCTCGGTAAATGATTTCGAAAACGTGCTAAAGCATAAAAACGGATCGCTGGTGCATGTTTCCATAACCAGCCACCTGATTACTGATAACCAGGGCAATCCATTGCATATCGAAGGAACCATCAGGGATATAAGCGAACGCAAACAGGTTGAAAAACGAATCCGCGAAAGCGAAGAACGGTGGCAGTTTGCGCTGGAAGGATCGGGCGACGGGGTTTGGGACTGGGACGTTTTAACGCAAAAAGTCTTTTACTCCAAACAATGGAAAGAGATGCTCGGTTACCAGGACCATGAAATAACCGATTCAATTGATGAGTGGGAGAAAAGGATACATCCCGATGATAAAAAGAAAGTAATACTCGATCTTCACGATCACTTTAACTACAAAAGCACGCTGTTTTTAAGCGAACATCGCGTAATGTGCGCTGATGGTTCGTATAAATGGATATTAGCCCGGGGCAAAGTGCTCAGTAATTCAACCGAAAATGACGTTTACAGGGTACTGGGAACCTTCTCCGATATTTCGTACCGCAAGCAGGCCGAAGAAAAACTGAGTAAAATAATCAGCCTGCAAAACCTGCTCACACAGCTGGCAACCGAATTTATAAACATACCGCTCGAAAACAGCAACAATGCCATAAACCGGCTGCTGGCAATTATCGGAACTCAGCTTGAAGTCGACAGGGTATATATTTTCGGGTACGATTTAGCACGAAACACCATGTCGAATACCTTCGAATGGTGCGCCGGTGGTATCAGCGCCGAAATCAACAATCTGCAGGATATCCCAAATGACTTATTACCCGGCTGGGTGAGCACACATCAGCGAGGCGAAGTTGTTTCAATTCCTGATGTGAGCGCCTTACCTGCAGGTAGCGCGCTCAGGCAGGTACTCGAACCCCAGCAAATAAAAACCCTGGTAACCTTGCCCATGATGCTGAACAGGGAATGCCTGGGATTTGTGGGATTCGATTCGGTGAAAGCCGTACGCCAATGGAGCCACGACGAATTAACTTTTTTAAAAGTACTGGCTGATTTGCTGTGTAATGTTACCGACCGTAAACGCAAAGAGGAAGCATTGCGTAACCGCGAAGCATACCTGAAAGCCATTTTTAACAATGTACCTTACCAGATGTGGCTGAAAGATTTGGACGGGAAATACCTCTCGATAAACCAGCCCTTTGCCAAAGCTTTTAACCTCCGGGATACCGAAAATTTCCCGGGAAGTACTACCCACGACATCTGGCCCGAAGCCCAGGCTGAATATTACGATGCGCAGGACAGGGAAGTAATGGATACCCTCAGTCAAAAGACCGTGGAAGAATTGATTACCCTGGATGGAGAAAAAAAATGGTTCGAAATTTTCAGGGCGCCAATACTTGATCAGAATGGGGAACTATTGGGCACAACGGGTATTGCCCGCGATATTTCCAACCGTAAAATAGCCGACCGCGAACTGCGGAAAGCCATGGAAGAAGCCGAGGCCGCCAACCAGGCCAAATCACGTTTTCTGGCTAATATGAGCCACGAAATACGCACCCCGCTCAACGCCATTATTGGCATGATAAATATGCTCAACGATACACCGCTGAACGAACCCCAGAAAAAGCTGCTCCAGAACCTGAATATCTCGTCGGAGAGTATGTTTGGCATTATTAACGATATCCTCGACTTTTCAAAAATCGAATCGGGCCAGGTGACCCTTGAAAATACCGATTTCGGGATCGAAGAGATGATTCGCCGGGTATACTACTCGCAGGAATTTAAAGCCGAAGAAAAAAATATCAAGCTGCAATATACCATCGATCCGAATATTGTACCTTTCCTTACCGGCGACCCGGTGAGGCTTCAGCAGGTGCTGGTAAACCTGGTTAACAATGCCATAAAGTTTACCGCCGAAGGCAGCGTGGAACTCAGTGCCAGCCTTGTTTCTGCAAGTAATAAAATAAACCGGGTAAAATTCTGTGTTTCCGACACCGGTATCGGAATCAGCGATTCAAGCATTTCGAAAATATTTGACAGCTTCAAACAGGAGGACGAAAGTATTACCCGCAATTACGGCGGCACCGGCCTGGGGCTTGCCATCAGCAAACAGCTGATTAGCCTGATGGGAGGAGATATAAAAGTAGAAAGCAAAAAAGGGGTGGGCAGTAAATTTTACTTCACCATAGCGTTGCCAACAGGTAAAAATAAAAATATTGAAATGAATTCAGAAACTTCAAAAACAACACAGGTAACATTGCAGGGAATAAAAATTCTTGTGGTCGAGGATAATAAATTTAACCAGTTAATAGCCAGGTCGTTGCTTGAAAAATGGCTTGCTACCGTACTCATCGCCGAAAATGGTCAAAAAGCTGTCGAAATCCTCGAAAATGATACTTTCGACCTGATCCTGATGGATTTACAAATGCCCGTAATGGATGGGCTTA
>CAYNVK010000456.1:0-1106 GCA_964400395.1 uncultured Lentimicrobiaceae bacterium
TTGTTCCATTCAACCGACTTCTCCAGGTAATCTCTGAATCCGCCTGCCGCAAAAGTAACCTGGTAGCCACTGCCCAGCGTTTCGCGTAGGGTTTGCACCAGGTAAGTGAAGTTTTGCCTGTCCTCAGGTATATACTGGTGACCCGGCAGCGACTCCAGCACCGGGTATTCCCAGTCGAGGTCGATACCATCGGTACGATATGTTTTCATAAGTTGCAGCACCGATTGAGCAAATTCAAGCCTGCCGGAAGCTGTACTAAAAACTTCGCTGCACGATTCGCATCCGCCCCAGCCGCCCAACGAAAGGATTATTTTCAAGTCGGGATAATTCGCCTTCAGGGCCACAAGACGGGTTATTGCCAGGCTGTCGTTCACATTATCAACCGCCAGCTTATTGCCTTTCAGGTGAAGGAAACTGTAAATAATATGTGTAAGTTTCCCGATACTGTAAGTATTGATATTGGTACCATCGCCGGTATAATAAGCAGCCACCACCATTTTACCCGGAGCATTCTGGCTACTGGCATTTATTGTGACAATAGCCAGCATTATTGCGGTAAATAAAATCTTTTTTAAACGCATAGCATTACTGATTTAACGAAAGTGAGGGCATGGTAGTTGGTGATCACCCGATACGGTTAGCCGAGGGTTCGTCAGCATTGAAATTGTATAACGAAATGTATTCGAAAGTGTTGGATGTCCAATGCATAAATTTTAAAAAATCAGTCCATTGAATAATGATTGAGGCTGTGTTAATGCACGGGTGAAAACTGATGGTACTGCTATGGAGCAAGTTGCGGTCGAGAAAAACATGCACATGATGGTCCGTATCGTTAATAAGACCAAAAGGGGTGACCGAACCTGGCGTAACACCCAGGTATTTCATCATCCGCTGATCCGAAGCAAAAGAGAGCTTTCCTTGTTTGAGTTGTTTTTCCAATTCATGAATGCCCATTTGCCGGGTATGTTCCAGGATTACCAGATAATGCCTGTTGCCTTTATGATTCCTGAAAAACAGGTTTTTACAATGTGTTGCATTGAGGTCCTTCCAGTATTTCATAGCCTCCTCAATGGTAGGAGCCGGCGGATGTTCGTGATACTCGAAAG
>CAYNVK010000456.1:1206-3254 GCA_964400395.1 uncultured Lentimicrobiaceae bacterium
GAGACGCGAGGCATCGCGTCTTTACGCCTACCCTATCCGGGTGTGTGGGGAGACGCGAGGCATCGCGTCTTTACTGCTACAAGGGTCTTACTTTTATGTTCCGGAACTTCACCCCGCTGCCGTGGTTCTGCAGTCCGATATGCCCTGTTTGCGACTTCGCATAGTCAGGATATTCTTTCCACTTGCCATCATTCCTTTTTTGTATCCATTCGGGTGAACCAACCTGGAACTCGACTATTTTTTTGCCATTGAGCCAATGTTCAACATGGCCTTTGTTGTACACGATCCGGCTTGAGTTCCATTCGCCGGCCGGTTTCAGCTTTTTATCCTTTGCGGCAGGGGTCATGGCATAATCGGCACCGGTTTGCTGCCACTCTTCTAACTTCCCGGGCCAGCCGGCATCGTCAATCAGCTGGTACTCCGGTGCTGTTTCATAGGCCGCGTGATACTGTTTGCCTTCCAGCACATGGTAAAATATGCCACTGTTCCCACCCTTGCTGATGCACCACTCCAGCTGTAGTTCGAAATTATCATATTGGCCGGCAGTAATAATATCGCCCGCAGTTTCGCTGCCACCTTCGCCTTTGCACACCAGTTCGCCGTTAACCACACTCCAGCAACTATATACCTGGTCGGCATTATAACCTTTCCAGCCTGTGAGGCTCTGCCCGTCGAACAGCAGCTGCCAGCCCTGTTTTTTCTCCTTTTTGGAAAGTTTATTTTGTGGATCACTGCCTGTATACGAAGCCGAAATTAAAACAGGCAGCAGAATGATGGCTAAAAGTATGCGATAGGTTTTCATAATGTGAATGTTGATTGGATGAGTAATTTGCTGTGTAGATACAACGGGCATAGGATGGCCATTGCATGATCTCAAAATTATAAAAAAACAAAAGATCAACAGCTTTGTAAACACAAAAATGCGTTATGCTCCTGATTTTTAACTTTAAAACGAATAAGTTCCCGAACTGCATCCTCACTTCTACCCATTACCCCTGGCCGGGCTGTAAAAAATCCGGCCAACAAAAGTATTGCAAACGTTTGCGATAACGTTTTAGTAAGAAATTATACATATTTCCCTAAAATTGAGTAGCTTATACCACTTTTTATATTTAATAATTTTATAAATTTGTTAGCAGACAGCCATAAAATTAACTTTGGCTCCACCGTATTACCCTCATGATTACTCCAAAAGCATACGCTCTTTTATTTATAGTATGTTCTCGTTGAAACTCCTTTTATCTTCATATAAGCAAGCAACCCAAAACGCATAAATACAGAACGGATTTTAATTGCCGGACTACATGTAAAATATAATCCAGCAGTTGCGTTCAGAAAAATGTGGTTCAAACCTTTAATGCATCCCGGTATCGGGAATAAAATCACCTGCGAACGACCATTTTTCAACGCTAACTGATCATCGTTTTTTCATTAATCAATATATTTGTTTTCAATCAGAAACTTAACCCTCGTTTATGAATAAAATCTTTACCCTCGTACTGGCATTGACCTTATTATGCTTAGTAAAAACAACAGTTAAAGCCCAGGCTCCGGCTCAGTGCCAGGATGTGATGCTGCAGGCTTTTTACTGGGATTCGTATTCTGATACAAAGTGGACTAACCTTAATTCGAAAGTGGGTGAAATTGCGCCCTTTTTCAACCTGGTCTGGCTGCCACCCAGCGGTAATGTGCAGAGTTCGGCCAATATGGGATATTTCCCGATTTACTGGTTCGATCAGAATAGCGCCTTTGGAACACAGACAGAACTAAAAACACTGATTTCGAGCTTTAAAGCAAACAATGTTAACATCATTGCCGATGTGGTTATCAATCACCGCAGCGGGGTTTCGACCTGGACAGATTTCCCGACTGAAACCTACAACGGGGTTACCTATAGCATGGGTCCGGCACAGATTTGCAGCGATGACGAAGTAAAAGATGCTGTCGGTCAGGCAAAGCCCACCGGTGCACCCGATACCGGCGAAGGTTTTAGCGGCTCCCGCGACCTCGATCATACCAGCACCGTGGTACGCGATGACGTGAAAGGA
>CAYNVK010000457.1:0-3251 GCA_964400395.1 uncultured Lentimicrobiaceae bacterium
CCGCCACCAGGGGTTTGCGTTTATCGTTGCCATCAACAGATGCAAGTATTGCCGAAGGTGCGTTTTCGTGGCGTCCTCCGAGCGAATATGGATAATTGTATTCGGCCAGCCTGTTTTTATCGGTAGCATTGTATGGGATATAGAAAAGAATTTCGGGACCCGGTTCGCTGGTTGAAGTGAAAAGATCTTTGTACGAAAGTTCAAGCTGCGGCCTTTCATCCAATACCTGGCTGGCATAATCGCGGGCAGCAGCGGCATTTCCCAGGGTAAGTTCCACGCTGGCGAGCAAAGCGGTAGCCGCCAGGGCAGTAGCCTTCTCAGGATTTTGAACCTGAATATTGAGCCTGGCAAACTCCAGGTCACTGATAATCTGGCTATAAACTTCGTTTACGGAGCTGCGTGGCAGAAAATTTTCAGGTTTGTCGTTAAGCGTAGGTAACAATTTTAGTGGGACACCTCCATACAACCGTACCAGGTTAAAATAGTGCAAAGCCCTTAAAAACCGCAACTGCCCCTGGTAATCCTTTTTTTCGGCATCAGTTAGAAAGGTAACTTCATCGAGTTTGTACAACATGTAGTTTGCCCGGTTAACAGCCTGGTAAATATCAGCCCAAATTCCTTCTACAAGTATATTGTTGGCCAGCAGGCTGTTGCGGTCCATATCGTAATATTCAATCTTGGTGCCATCGGCCACGGTGTTGTCGGAGGCCAGGTCGCCGGTAATAACCAGGTTGCGGCCGTAATAGTGCTGGAGCTGAAGTCCGTCGTAACATCCCACCAGGGCGGCATACACATTTTCCTTGTTGCTGAAGGCTTCCTCTGCCGGCACCTGCATTTTGGGATCCAGGTCGAGGTTTCTTTCGCAGGCAGCAGCCAGCAATAATATGATTATTAAAACCTTGCGCATAATCCTATCAATAAACTTTTAGGTTGCGGGCATGTGAAAAAATCGGTTCCCAATGCAAGGGCATTGAGCCCATTATAATTTACTTCGGGATCCATGCCTGAATACCTGGTGAAAGTTAAAAGGTTTTTACCTGCTATAAAAAGCTGTAAGTGCTTAACGCCAATGTGTTGAATGTTATGAACAGGCATTTCGAAACTGAGCGTGATATTTTTGAGACGCAGAAACGATCCGTCCTCTACAAATCGGGAGGATGTTCGTTGGTTATACACGGAGGCTTTGGGTACATCCGTAATATCGCCAGGGTTTTGCCAACGCCTGAGTATGGCCGTAGTTTGGTTGCTTTGCGTAACAGTTTCGGTGTAAATGCGTGTTGAATTGAAAATATCATTCCCGTAGGAATACGAAAAAAGCAGGCTGAGGCCGAATGCCTTATAACTGAACGTGCTGCCAAAACCACCGTAAAAATCAGGATGCGGACTACCGATCTTTTTGCGGTCAGCATCTGTAATTTTTTTGTCTCCATTTAAATCTTCATAAACCAGGTTACCATCAGCCGGGTTTACACCCAGCACATTGAATCCGTAAAAAAACGATACTGGTTCGCCCACGGCAATGCTGCTCCCGGCACGCCCGATATTGTTAATAGGCTGGTTAAGGTACAGCTCGATGACTTTATTACGGTTGGCTGAGAAGTTAAGCGAAAAATCCCATTTAAAATTGCCCAGTAATATGGGTGCGGTAATAAGTGCTTCCAGTCCCTGGTTTTCGAGCTGGCCGATGTTCGACATGATAAATGAATATCCGGAAGACGTTGGCATAGGCTTCTGGAGCAACAGGTCTTTTGTTTCCTTATGATAATAATCGGCACGAACGCTGATCCTCCGGAACAATTCAAATTGTGCGCCCAGGTTAAACTGGTAGGTCGATTCCCATTTCAAATCTGGATTGGCAAGCTGGGTCGGGCTGATGCCTCCTTCGCCCCCGTAATTGCTGCCCGCAGAGAAAAGGTCGAGCGACATAAAATTGCCGATCTGGTCGTTACCCGTAATGCCGTAGCTGGTCGAAAATATTAGTTTGGTGAATACCGAACTTTTATACCAATCTTCGCCTGATGCCACCCACAATGCCGAGGCCGATGGGAAAAACCCGAACCTGTTGTTTTTACCAAATTTTGATGACCCATCGTAACGCATGCTCAGGGTAAAAACATAACGTTCGTTGTAGCTGTATTTTATACGGGTAAACAGCGAGTTGGCAGTGGCGTTGGTTTCGTACGACTGGGTAGCTATAGGTGTAGCAGCATCCTGCAGGAATCTGAAACTTGTGCCTGCAAAATTCTGTGCCCTCAGGAAAACGTCATGCTGTTTGTTTCGCTCAAAACTGATACCGCCGGTAACATCAATCCGATGCTGCGCACTTTTCACAAAATAATCGGCATACACCGAGTTATAAAAACGCAATGAGTTACTGGTAGCTTCTATGCCTAGCCCGTTGTATTTAGCACCCTGCCTGGTAGTTTTCGGGGCAAATGTTTGTTCGCGCAGGTTGTAAAAATCAATGCCTGTCACGGTGCGGAGAAAACAGTTTTTAAAAAGCTCGTAATTGAGTTTGAAGTGAAAAGTATTCCGATACGTATAGGCCAGGTTTGTCTCCAGTTCGGCGATGGCAACCGGGTTAGCATAGGGGCCATCGTTGTTATAACTCCCGTCGGGGTTATAAACCGGGTAAATGGGAGGCATCGAAATGGCATTGGGCAGCGGGCCATTAAGGGTTTGATCGCCTTCAACCCGGTTATTGATGGAATAGGCGAAAGTATTTCCGGTTTCGATGGTTAATCGCCGGTTCACGTTTAAATCGTAATTCATTCGGATGTTGTAGCGCCTGAAATCAGATCCGATCACAATCCCATCCTGGTTAAAAAAGTTGCCGCTGATATAATATTTCGATCGTTCACCTCCTCCACGCATCGAAAGACCCAGGTCATACGTAGGCGCTGTTCTGAATACTTCGCGCTGCCAGTCGGTATCAATCTGGTTATTTTTTATCTGCTCATCGCTGTATACCGGGGGCTTACCTACTGACAGCGCCTGTTCGTTAATCAGGTTCATCCATTGGTTGGCATTGAGCATATCGAGCATGCCTGTTGTGCGCTGCAATCCGAAATTTGTGTACAGCTCAATCCTGTTTTGGTTTGGCAACCCACGTTTTGTATTGATGAGTATTACCCCGTTCGACGAATTGGATCCGAACAGTGAACTGGCCCCGGCATCTTTGAGCACTGAGATGGATTCGATATCGTTAACGCTCAAATCGCTGATAGCATCAATAGCCTGACCGCTGAAAT
>CAYNVK010000458.1:0-3249 GCA_964400395.1 uncultured Lentimicrobiaceae bacterium
ACTCGAAGCACAGATTCTGATGCTTGCCTCGCATAATATCCTGAATCCTGCCAACGGAGCGCCTATTGCAGTTCCTTCGCAGGACATGGTACTTGGCCTTTATTATATTACCAAAGGCCGCAAATCGGAACCAGGTCGTATCATGAAAGGTGAAGGCAGAAGTTTCTATTCACCCGAAGAAGTGATTATAGCTTACAATGAAAAACAGGCTGATTTGCATGCCTGGATCAAAGTAAGAATACCCGTTGAAGAAAATGGCGTTAAAGTTGAAAAACTGCTCGAAACTACGGTTGGTCGCGTACTTTTCAACCAGGTAGTTCCCGAAGAATATGGTTTCATCAACCAGTTGCTGACCAAAAAATCACTCCGTGATATTATTGGTGACCTGCTGAAGAAAACCGGTACTGCTAAAGCTGCCCGTTTCCTCGATGATATCAAGAGCTTAGGATTCACCATGGCTTTCAAGGGCTGCCTGTCCTTTAACCTGGGTGATGTACTGGTTCCGAAACTGAAGGAAGAGCTTATCAATAAAGCCAATGCCGAAGTTGAAGAAGTAATGAACAACTACAACATGGGTTTCATTACCAACAACGAACGCTACAACCAGATTATCGACATCTGGACACATACCAACTCGAACCTTACCAAGAAAGTAATGAGTGACCTGGCCACCGATAACCAGGGGTTCAACCCGGCATATATGATGCTTGATTCAGGAGCCCGTGGATCGAAGGAACAGATCAGGCAGCTTTCGGGTATGCGCGGACTGATGGCCAAACCTCAGAAATCAGGTGCCACCGGAGGTGAAATTATCGAGAACCCGATTCTTTCGAACCTCAAGGAAGGTCTTTCGGTTCTCGAGTACTTTATCTCAACCCACGGTGCCCGTAAGGGTCTTGCCGATACCGCTCTTAAAACTGCCGACGCCGGTTATCTTACCCGTCGTTTGGTGGATGTGGCCCAGGATGTTATCATTTCGGAACCTGATTGCGGTACACTTCGCGGACGCCTTACTTCGGCGCTGAAGAAAAACGAAGAACTCGTTGAATCCTTATACGATCGTATTTTAGGACGGGTTACCCTTCATGATATTTATCATCCGCATACCGGTGCGCTTATTGCATCAGCCGGTGATGAACTTACTGAAGAAATCTGTGCTATTATCGAAGATTCACCTATCGAAGCTGTTGAAATCCGTTCAGTACTTACCTGCGAATCGAAACAAGGGGTTTGTGCAAGATGTTACGGCCGTAACCTGGCAACAGGCCGCATGGTTCAGAAAGGTGAGGCTGTTGGTGTTATTGCCGCTCAGTCCATCGGGGAGCCTGGTACACAGCTTACCCTGCGTACATTCCACGTGGGTGGTGTTGCCGGTGCTAACATTGCTTCGGCTTCGCGGATCACTGCCAAATACGACGGTGTTATTGAAATAGATGAACTCCGTTCAGTAAACTATACCAACAGCGAAGGACGTACTTACGATATCGTTTTAGGACGTTCAGCTGAAATGAGAATTATGGATCCGGTTACAGGTATCATCCTGGCTTCGGGACATATTCCATATGCATCGAACCTTTACTTCGGACATGGCTCAACCGTGAAAAAGGGCGACCTGATCACTGAATGGGATCCATACAACGCGGTTATTCTTTCGGAAGTTGATGGAAAGCTTGCTTTCGACAATATTACCGAAGGTGTTACCTTTAAAGTAGAAGCTGATGAACAGACCGGTTACCAGGAAAAAGTAATCATCGAGTCGCGTGTTAAAGGTAAAAATCCATCTATCAAGATTTACAGTGAAGATGGGGAAGAACTGAAAAACTACGATTTACCTGTTGGATCGCACTTACAGATTGAAGAAGGTAAAACCATTAAAGCCGGAGATATACTTGTTAAGATTCCCCGTGCTGTTGGTAAAACCGGCGACATCACCGGAGGTTTGCCACGTGTAACTGAGTTGTTCGAAGCACGTAATCCTTCCGATCCTGCCGTAGTTTCTGAAATTGACGGTGTTGTTACTTTCGGTAAGAAACTGAAACGTGGTAACCGCGAAATCATTATCACCTCCAAAACGGGTGAAGAACGCAGTTACCTGATCTCGACTTCGAAGCAGATCCTGGCACAGGAGAACGACTATGTTCGTGCCGGTACCCCGCTTTCGGACGGCGCAATTACTCCTGCCGATATCCTGGCAATTAAAGGGCCAATGAAGGTTCAGGAATATATTGTGAACGAAATCCAGGAAGTGTATCGTTTGCAGGGTGTAAAAATCAATGATAAACATTACGAGGTGATTGTTCGCCAGATGATGCGTAAAGTTGAAGTTGTTGATCCGGGCGATACCAAATTCCTTGAGGGCGAACTTGTAAATAAGATTGACTTTAATGAGGAGAACGACTGGATATTTGGCAAAAAAGTAGTTGAAGATCCGGGCGACAGCACTACGCTGAAACCAGGTCAGATTGTTAGCGCACGTAAGCTTCGCGACGAGAATTCGCTGCTCAAACGCCGCGACAAACGCCAGGTTGTTTCGCGCGATGCCAACTCAGCTACCGCCAAGCAAATCCTGCAAGGGATTACCCGTGCTTCGCTGCAGGTTCGCAGCTGGATTTCGGCAGCATCATTCCAGGAAACTACCAAGGTACTTACACAGGCTTCAATACAGTCGAAGAGCGATGAGCTACTCGGCCTGAAGGAGAATGTTATTGTAGGGCACCTGATTCCTGCCGGTACAGGCTTACGCGAATACGAACACCTTATTGTAGGTTCGCGCGAGGAGTACGACCGTATGCTGGCTTCAAAAGCTGAATAATTTCTAACTCAATTTAAAATGGGGAAACTGTATCATTTTTCTTGATCGGTTTCCCCATCTTTTTATTCCGGAAAAATATTAAAAAAAAGCGCTATGGATATGAATGATCCCCAGAACCAAAATCCAAACCAGATCAATATCGAACTTTCTGACGAAGTAAGCGAAGGTATTTACTCGAATCTTGCCGTAATAACACATTCAAATTCCGAGTTTGTTGTTGATTTTATAAAGCTAATGCCTGGTGTTCCCAAGGCGAAAGTAAAGTCGCGTATTATCTTAACTCCTCAGCATGCAAAGCGTTTGTACCGTGCGCTGAAGGATAATATCAGCAAATTCGAAGCTGTTCACGGTGTGATAAAAGAAACTGAAGGAGGTGATTATCCTTTTCAACTGAGTGGACCTGCAGGGCAGGCGTAACCCAGGGAATAGTTATATGT
>CAYNVK010000459.1:0-3247 GCA_964400395.1 uncultured Lentimicrobiaceae bacterium
GCTTCGCAACAGGCGCAAAAAGAAGCGGAGCAGATTAAGGGTGAGGTCGATAAACTGGTAGCTTCCGGGCAAAAAACGGGTTCGCCTTTAATACCGGCGCAAATTATGGGAACATATACTGATAAGTGGTTTGGCGATGTGGTTATTTGGGAAAAGGATTCAAAGCTGTGGCTGATGTCGGTACGTTCGCCCAGGCTCAAAGGCGAACTGCTGGCTTACAAAGGCTCAACATTTATAGTAAAATGGAACGACCGCAGTTTCGATGCCGATGCATTTGTACGTTTTGCCACCGATACCGACGGCAATGCTACCGGCATGAAAATGGAAGCCATTTCGCCATTAACCGATTTTAGCTACGATTTCCAGGACCTGGATTTTACCCGGAAAGCCGAAGTTAAAACCGGGAAGTAGTATCTTTTTTACTACCTTTTAAAACGATGATGTAATGAAAAATATAATGTTTCTCATACCGAAAATCAACCTGAGAATTCTGGCTTTGCTGATGGTGTTTTTCATATCGGGCCATTCCATCAAAGCCCAGCTGATCAGTGATGCCAAAACCAGGGCGGAAATGACCCAGATGCTCCAGAAGCAAAAAACACTGGCAGCAGGCCGCAGCCGCCAACTGTTCGATGTGCTGAAATCGCCGCTGAGCGCTGACGAAAAGCAAGCCCTCGAATACCTGTATGCCTATATGCCGTTGAGCGACCTTGCCGATTATAACGGCGATTTCTTCCTGCAGCAGGTAAAAGCCGTGTTGAAAGCCCGCAGCGAAATGAAATGGGGCAAAACCGTCCCCGAAGATGTTTTCCTGCATTTTGTACTGCCAGCCCGCATCAACAACGAGAACCTCGATGATTTCAGGGTAGTGATGTACGATGAAATTAAAAAACGTGTTGAAGGGATGAACATGCATGATGCCGCCCTTGAGGTGAACCACTGGTGCCACGAAAAGGTTACCTATCGCGGCAGCGACGACCGTACCAGCTCGCCGATGGCTTCGCTCAAAACCTCTTTTGGCCGTTGTGGCGAGGAGTCCACTTTTACGGTTACCGCATTGCGTACCGTTGGCATCCCGGCCAGGCAGGTGTACACCCCCCGATGGGCGCACAGCGACGATAACCATGCATGGGTGGAAGTGTGGATTGACGGAACCTGGTATTTTATGGGTGCCTGCGAACCCGATCCCGACCTGAATATGGGCTGGTTTGCCGAACCCGCGCGCCGTGCCATGCTGGTGCATACCCGGGCCTTTGGCGCTTATCGTGGCAGCGAACCGGTTATCGATAACCAGCTTCGGTTTGCCGAACTCAACCTGATCAGGAACTATGCCACCGCCAAAAGCATTTTTGTAAAGGTGCTTTCGGCCGACCATAAACCGGTTGCCAATGCCACCGTCGAATACCAGCTTTATAACTACTGCGAGTTTTATCCCATCGCCAAAGCTACCACCAACGGCAAGGGAATGAGTTCCATTATAACCGGCCTTGGTGACTTGCTGGTATGGGCTTACCAGGGCGAAAAATGGGGATACAAAAAGATATCGGTCGATAAAATGGATTCGGTTACCGTAGTGATAACCGATAAGCACCCGGCCAGTGGTTACGAGGCTTTCGACTTTATCCCGCCGGTCGAAAAAGTGCCGCTGCCCTCAACCGTTACCCAGGCCGACCGCGATTTTAATACCCTCAGGCTACACCGCGAGGATTCCATTCGTACGGCATACATGTCGACATTTAAAGATTCAGCCTGGGCTGCCACTTTTGCTGCAGCGCAGGGCATGGATGCCGAAAGATTAATTCCGTTAATTATAAACAGTTATGGTAACTGGAAGGAGATAACCGGTTTTATTTCATCAACCCCTGCTGCCGAAAAGGAATGGGCGCTATTGTTGCTCGAAGCCATCAGCGAAAAGGATTTACGCGATACCAAAGCTGCAATCCTGACCGATCATCTGAAGTATACATTGTCCTTCAACAATACAAAAGATGTTGATAACAAGGAGTTCTTTACCACTTACGTGATGAGCGGGCGCATAGCCAACGAAATGATGCTCGATTGGCGCGCTTACCTCCAGCAGCAGTTTGGCGCGGCTTTCGCAAAAAAACTGAATGCCGATGTAAATGTGATGGTTAACTGGATAAAAACCAATATCAGGATTGATAATACGGCCAATATGCATTCGCGGGCACCGCTTTCGCCCCGGGGCGTTTACCAACTGAGGGTTGCCGACAAGCGCTCGCGCGATATTTTCTTTGTGGCAGTTTGCCGCAGTCTGGGCCTGGCAGCACGCATAAACACGGCCACAGGTTTTCCGCAATATTACAGCAACAACACATGGCATAATGTAGCCTTTGAGCCTGTTACCGAAAATATTGTGAAAAAGGGATCTGTTCATTTTATCAATGCCAGCAGCGATTTTAATCCCAAATATGCTATCAATTTTACCATTGCCAGGTACAATGCCGGGGTTTATCGTACCCTCGAATTCGATTACGGGATGAAAATTGGCGATTTTGACGATAAAGTGGAGGTGGAAGCAGGCAAATATATGCTTGTTACCGGCAACCGGCAGGCCGACGGCAGCGTGTTGTCATCGGTTACCTTTTTCGAAGTTCCTGCCAATGTAACCACCGATGTAAAAGTGAATATCCGCCAGGATTTCGCTGCCACAGAGCCCTGGGGGAAAATACAACCTGCATCGTACACTTTCACAAATTTTGCAACAGATAAAGATCTGTCGCTTTCAGATGTGTCATCAACCAAAGGCGCAATACTGGTATGGATTGATCCCGATAAGGAGCCCTCGAAACACGTTATGGCTGATATTCCTGCGGTTAAGGACCTGGTTGAAAAATGGGGTGGGGGAGTTGTATTCCTGCTGGCCGGAGAAAAAGTGAGTCCATCGTTTAAACCTTCTCTTTTCAAGAATTTACCCGGCCAGAGTGTATTTGCTTCCGATAAAATGTTATTGCCGGAAATAGAACAGCTGCGTAAGTACAAGTGTGGCGGCAACCTGCCGGTAATTGTTATTACCGATGGCAGTGGTAACCTGCTTTATTTTTCTGAAGGTTACAAAATCGGGATAGGAGAGCAGATCGCCAAGGCAATTGCGCCCTTAAACCAGCAAAAATAGAAAGGTAATTATCAACAGAAGTATCATTAAATTACAGATAAAAACCAAACTGAATCATGCGATTTTTCACAAAACAATGGCTGATCGTAATTTTGATTGCGATCGCAACAT
>CAYNVK010000460.1:0-3247 GCA_964400395.1 uncultured Lentimicrobiaceae bacterium
CCAGCTGTCCTCAGGCAACCCATCGTATTTGTTATCCTGATACAACGGGTCGAAAGTCCATTTGCCCGCGGCTGAGTACGACAGTTTTCCTCGGCCATAACCTATGGCGAGCGGATCGTTGTGGCATGAGTTGCAACTGCGGCCTTCGCGCTGTGTGGTGTGGGCTGCCGACGGCGCATACAAGCGGTGGAACACCTGGTTTTCGCCTTGCTTAAAGGAAGCTTTGTCAATGGTTAATATCATCCCCGGTGTAAATGTGCTCACCCGGCCGTTTGCTGTTGTTTTGCCCGAAGCATCGATTCCCAGTACCGGCAATTCGGCCATACCTTCGGTTGTATGCTCAATCCAGGTTCCTTTACGGGTTTTGTTTTTCAACATATCGAAGCCAATAGTCTGACTTTCGTAGCTATTATGGCAACCAATACATTGCGGTGCCCAGGCGGTATGGCAGGCTTCGCAGCTCAGCCTAGCATGTGCTTTGCCTTCGGTGCAGGCTTTGGCAGGAGGTTTCATAACAACGGTTCCGGCACCCGATTTTTTAATCATGCTTAGCTGTGTCCCTTGCTCCTGAACAATGGTATTCAAAATTGGTTTTGCATTCTTTTGAGTGAGAACTACCTCCACTCCTTCAGTTTTAAACTTCCGCGACCAGGCTATCAACTGCGTTTCCTGATCCGTTTCGGCCAAAAGTTTCCTGTTGTTTGCCTTTAAGGTATGGCAATCGCTGCATTGTATTTTCACCGCTTCTTCTTTGTGCGCGTATGCTTTGCCATCGCCCATCAGTTCGTACGATCCATGGCAATCCACGCAAAGCATGCCTTTCTGCTGATGGATATCCGCAGGCATTTTTACAAAAACACGTTTATCGGGTAGTACCTGGTAATTATCCCGGCCTTTTACCTGTTCAGGTTTCAGTTCGGTTTCGTGCCAGCCCTCGTAGTTCATCGAAATCCGGCCCGACCGGCTGTGGCAGCTTTTACATTTGTCGTTGGAAATATCCAGGTTTATGGATGGATGAAACTGTGGAAGCACATTATCCGCTTTTGCCCTTCCCCTCATCTGGTTCAAGGTTGCCAGCGCATTTTTATCGTAGGTCAGATGGCATGCCAGGCAGCCTCCTCCCCTTTCGAGCCAGGCGGAGGTACCGGTTTTTGTTTTTTCGTTTCCGAGATGGCAGCCCGCACACAAATTACGCAGGTGAGTTCCGGCAGCCGATTGGCCAATGGATTTCACATGTTCAATACTGTTCAGATCAGCAGTTTCGCCAAATACCCATTTATCGACGCTGATCATTCCCCGCAAGGATGTCATAAGCGATTTATCAACCCTGCCAACAATACCGGGGTGGCAACCTATGTTTCCGCAGGCATCAGCAGCATTCGAAAGATTACCCGGAACAGCGAACATCTTACGGTGAGCCTTCGATTTATCGAGGGTAAGCGGATCGCCGCCATGGCACGAAAAGCAACCGATATATTCAGGTTTATGCGCATCCGAAAAACCAATCATTCCACTGTGGCAACTAACACAACCTTCGGCATGCCCCTGGATAACCGGAAGCCGTGTGGTATCAGCCTTTGAAAAAGTGATTTTTTCGGAATGCAGCAAGGGCTGTATCTTGTAATTCTCCTCCCAGGGCCATTGCCATTGCCACATCGGTCCACGGAAGAAAAATCCGCTGATGGTGAGCAGGGAATACACAATGATGATCGCCAGAAAAAAGAGTTTGATCATTTTTGAGTACATCGGTTTTACCCAGGGAATCAAATAGACAAGTATGAGCAGCATGATCAGTGCAATGCTTATAAAAAGCGGATTTGAAACCCAGTGCAAGGTTTCCTGCAACCCGATAAAATACCAGGGCCCTTTCATCACAGCATCATTCAAGCCATTAACAGGTGCCCTGAACAAAAAGCTAAATAGCGTGATTATGAAGGCTGTAACCAGCAAGGTGCGTATATTTACCTTTAAACTGCGGGCATGTTCCATGATGATCACAAACAGGATCACCGTTGCTGTTGCCGCATGTTGGATATATAAAACCTGGAAATTATTTTCGGAGCCAATAAAAGTTTGCTGCAGCATACTCCCGATCCAGGGCAGGCTGCCAACCAGCGACGAAAGTATCCGCTGAGCCTGCAAACTATCGCCATCGGCCTTCAGTATAAAACCGGAAAGCATCACATACATCGTAAAAATCAGCGAAAGCGTGAGCCTGAACCAAACGCTTTTCTTCCTGATATTGCTTTCGGTACCTTTCCACAGATGATCGAAAATATGTATCAGTGTAAGAATCAGAAATAACTGCGCACTCCAGTAATGAATATTCCTCAAAAGTGAAGCCGCGGGATTGGCAGTAACAAGCTTTGTAACGGAGAGATATGGCGAAGTAACATCATAAGGCACAGCCAGCAAAGCCCCCGAAACGGCACAAATCAGGATGGCTGCTGTGGCAACCCACCCGTAGGTGTCGAGAGCAAAGTGCCTGCGTATGTTTTCGGCGATTTTCAAGCGTTAAATATTTATGGTGATTTCGCCCGTTTTTGCATCCATACCAAACGGAATCTCTGGTAAGGGAAGCCCTGCCGGGCCTTGCAATACTTTGCCTGTTGACGAATCATACCTTGAACCGTGACACGGGCAAACCAACTCTCCGTTTATTTCCTGGTTGATACGACACCCGGCATGGGTACATTTATTAGAATATACCCTTAACAAGGAATCAGATTTTACCACTATAAATTTGTCGAATAAAAATACCCCGGCGCCCAGTTTTGAGGGATTAATCCTGAACACAACAGGCCGTTCGGATAACTCTTTTTGTTTGCCGGTTAAACTTCTCCACACAACAAACAACACCGCGCCTGCAGCCCAGGCCATTAGCCTCAGAAATGTTTTCCGGTTTATAAATTCAGCAGAACTCAAGTCAGTTTTTATTGGGTATCAAAACTAAAAAGAATTTTCATCATTGACTTCATATTTATGAAATCTAATATTTATACGGGTGGCCTGACTGATTTGTGCGTTCTGTTTCAAAATTTGATACTCATGTAACATAATTGATAACAGGCATTAAATTACCTTCAAATGTAACGCCAGTCGTCATCCCTGTATCAATTTTTAATGCCTTTGGCCATAGTCCGAATTAATTTTGCTTTAGAATCATCATACAACATCTGCAGCAATCGCCGGGGGAATTTCCGGATCAACCTTTTACACCGATTGTAATCATCCTGGCAAATCAATA
>CAYNVK010000461.1:0-3243 GCA_964400395.1 uncultured Lentimicrobiaceae bacterium
ATAAAGAACAGCAGTGCGGCTACCAGCAGGGCTAGCGAAAGATAGGTAAAGGCCGTCTGTATGTTGGTAGCGTCCGAAATGGCTCCCATTACGATTGGTCCGAGTGATGCACCCAGCAGGTTTTGAACCACTACGGCAACAGCGTACGAAACGGCTCTTAATCCCGGGTGAACCACATCCTGTGTTACGGCGGTTGTTGCCGCAATAAAGGCTGTACTCGAAATGCCCATGGATAGCAAAATCAGGTATTGTATTTTGCCATCAAAAACACTGAATGCCAGGAACATTAATATGGCTGATAAAAGTGAAGTAAGGGTTGGCACCAGCAGCCGCGAATTGATTTGTTTTTTACGCCACCTGTCGGCAATATACCCGCCGAGTGGGGCCCCGATAATGGCAAAAAGCATTACAGCGCTGGCTTTAAGTCCGGCATCTTTCTCGAGTACACCCTGCACCCGGTGAAAATAGGTGGGTAACCAGGTGAGGATGGAAGTGGTGGTGAAAACCACGGCAGCCATTCCGAAATAGGTGAAAATCAGCGAAGGTTTTGATAAAAATTCTTTCAGAATGTCGGTTATCGACATTTTTACTTTTCTACGTTCGGTTTTTTTATCCGAAATAGTTTCAGTTTTCTCGAGGCTGATGGTTTTATAATCTTTGATAAAGAAAAAGAGGATGGCAATAATAAACCCCGGGATAGCCACTATTCCGAGGGCATGCCGCCAGCCCCAGTGTGCTGCTATTATTCCGCCCAAAGCCACGCCTATGGCGCTGCCCAGCGGGATGGAAGCATTCCACAAACCTACCATCAGCGATCTTTTTTCCTGCGGGTAAATAGCCGACATCATTGCTGATCCGCCCGGTGCATAACCCGCTTCACCTATGCCTATCACAGTGCGGGCTGAAAACAGTTGCCTGAACGAACCTGAAAGTGCACCAAGCCCGGTCGCAATACTCCATACAACAGCCATCAGTCCGATGGTTTTTCGCCTGCTCCACCTGTCGACAAGCACAGAAACGGGGAAAGTGAACAGCACTATCGACCAGTAAACAGCCGAAACAAGCATGCCACATTGGGTGTCTGTCAGGTTCCAGTCGGCTTTCAGAAACGGGAACAGCGACGTAATAACCATCCTGTCGATATAATCGAACATGTAAAGTAAGAACAACAGGATGAATATGTAATTGGTGTATCGCTTTGTGAAAAGATATCCTTCTGGCTTTTCCTGGTTTCTCGTGCGGCTTCTCTTCATGTAGATGTGTTGCTTTTGGTCTTTTTCTAGTGCCAAATATAATTACTTTCTTTCAGATTTGGTAAAATATCAGCTTTTAAAGCTCCCTGCTCCATTTAACCTGCGCTAAAATGTGATTCAAATCCACGCATCTGATTTCGGGAATCCGTTGCGTTTTGATACAGCATTGTACGAAAATATTTTGCACTCCTTAACGAAATCTCTATTTTTGCCTGATAAACAAATAAAATTATGAGAAAATCACTTTACGTTTTAACTTTATTTTGCCTGGGATTAGCCACTTTGCCGGCAAAAGCACAAAAGTTGTATACACAAACCAGTGGTGAGCTGATCTTCAGCAACAGCCAGGCATCATTTACAAAAGCATTTACTGACAAGTACTCCGGGGCCAGCCTGGCTTCTAATAATGTACGATTTACCATGTTTTTTCACATCGGGCAGTATGTACATTATGATTTTACCAATAATGTGGGAGTATTCTCAGGGTTGGCTATCCGCAATGTGGGTATGATTACCGATGAAACCCTGCCCCAGCAAGTTGCTACCGGCAATGGTGAAGTACCTTACGAACAGTACAAAATTATCAGGCGACAGTACACCCTGGGTCTGCCCTTGGCTTTAAAAATTGGAGCTTTCGATAAACACCTGTATTTCTTTGGCGGTGGCGAATACGAACTTGCATTCCACTTTAAAGAAAAATACTGGACCGGTACTTTCGACCGTTCCGGATCAAAAACCAAGGATACCGAATGGTTCTCGAGCCAGACTCCAACCTTCCTTCCATCCGTGTTTGGCGGTGTTCAGTTCCCTTACGGGCTTAACCTGAAATTCAAATATTATCTCACCGATTTTCTGAACGCTGACTATAAAGGAAACGGCAATGCCGTTGCCGGTGCTACCTTCGATGTAAGCGACCAGTCGAGGTACCAGGAGTCGAATATGTTCTATTTCTCCCTCTGCTGGCAGTTTAATACCGGCGAAATGATGGGCCTCAAATAATTTTTTGAATTACGGCTGCGGATTTTCATAAACTGAAAATACAAGGCGGCTCATACTTATCATACCAAATTGGCAACAACCCTTTTACAATGGATTGTTGCCAATTTTTTTAATTTTATGAGACTAACTTTTTTTCTTCCTGAAAACAGCCCTGAAAGTATAATACAGGATAAAGGCTGCGGGTATGGAAAGCAGCGTCCAAGTAAAGATCGCATATAAATGCAACACGCCGACCGTTTTAATTCCGGTAAAAAATCCATGCTGGAACGAAATATTGATCTGATGCAGGCTGATATCAACACTGCGGGCCTTGAGTATAAGGGCGCCAAGCTGCATAAAAGGGACGATGAGAATTACCTGCAACATGGCCATGATCCACTGTACCGATTGTACCACCAGCACATTCTGCCTGAAAAGCATGGTGAGCAATAAACTGATGGCCGTGGTTGCACCAAGCACCGGGAATACTCCGGTTACCACCCCTAAAGTTATGGAGAATGCCATTTTGTCCGGAGGTATGCCTCCTTCGGGGATCAGCCTGAACGGAACCAGGAATTTGTCTCTGACTGTTCCTAAAAACTTAGGGATTTCCATCAACCGTTGATTTTATTTCAAATTTATGCTTTCTCAAAGATATAAAATCTTCGGAATTTTAGTTTAAAATTTTGTGCCTTCACTAAAATAAAAGAGCACTGATAATTTGTAGTCTTATGGGGCATTGCAGTATTGCTTTTTGTTCTGACAGTATTCAGAAGAAATGCCGCATCAGTAAGCATTGAACTGCCTTGCCGGCTGAAATCAGTCATCCAGAATGGCTGGTGTGAGAGTTTGTGTTAAGTATAATCGGTTTTACAACATTGATTTAAATTGACCGGATCTTGCATTTCATCCTCAAAATTCAACACTTGGGTAACTATTTTTTTGATCTGTTGGCTGGCTGCCTCAATTTTGCGGCATCATAAATTGAAATGCAGCCCATGAAAACGTTTAT
>CAYNVK010000462.1:0-3234 GCA_964400395.1 uncultured Lentimicrobiaceae bacterium
AAGGTGAGGTATATGGAAGTGATTGAAAAAGACAGGTGTTACGATTATAAATTAGTTACGGTTCACGATAAAAAAAATATGGGAAAATCGGTGAGCTATAACCCCTATGATATACAAAATCCAACAAAAACTGATGTTGTGGCTGTTTACCGTCTTTATCCTGATCATCGTAAAGTATATACCTTTAGCATTAACGAACCCATTTATAAAGGCGGCGATGCAGCAAAACTGGAATTCAAGATGTCTGACCCGTTAATCAGGCAAACCAAAATGGACTTTAACCTCGAAAATGCAGTAGCCCGTATTGAATACATAGTTGATAAAAATGGGAATATTAAAGATTTGACCCTGGTTTCAGTCAATAAACCTATAGACCGGTACGATGACTTTAAGCAACGAATAACCCAAATTGTTTCGGGCATGCCTCGCTATACTCCCGCACGTTTTCGGGATGAAAATGTAGATTTCCTGGTATCGGATTATATTTCGTTCTGGTAGCTCCCTTTTCGGTTCGGCCCTGGTTAGCACTTGCAGTTAACCCTTTCCAAGCCTCCACCTAACCAATTGAATATAGCATTGTAATAGGCAACGTACCAGCCCAACTTTTAGCAATAACCTTATATCTCCATAAAATGAAAATAAACTTAACATTATTACTTACACTGGTAACCGCTTGTGTTTTTGGGCAAAAAGACCCGGCCACCGAAACACAATCCATTGTTGACGAGGGAAAACAGCTGTATAAGTCAGAGATGGCATCGTGGTACGGAACAGACCTGTTTTTAGAAAATTACAAGGACCGCGAAAACATTGGCGGGTACTTTTCGTACCTGCAAAACAACATGGCTACCTGCGTTTTCTTTTCCAATTCGCTGTTTCCCAAAGTAATCGGTACCATTGTGTTCGACAGCACCTACAACGTAAAAACTGCAAAAGCTGATCTTACCGAACGAAATTTTACCCAAACCGAAAACGATCTGTACCAGGTAAGAAAAATTGCATTTGCTGAACTGAATACAAATGCCGACGGATTTTTCAAATTTTACCAGAACACAAACCCAAACCTGATTCCGCTCATTAACGGGCAGGGGAAAAAAGTTTATATACTGACCGGGCCCACTCAAAACGGGGTTGTGGTTTTTGGTAACGATTACCTGCTCACCTTCGACAAGGATAATAAGCTGGTATCAAAAAAACAACTGCATAAAAATATCATTCCCATTGAATATGGGAAAAAGGTCGCTGGAAATGAGGTTGTCGGAACCATGCACAGTCATCTGCCCGAAACAGGTGAGTTTATTACTGCCACAGATATTTGCACCTTAATGCTTTACGAAAAATTTGCCGGGTGGAAAACGCACAATGTAGTTTCAGAACAGTACCTGAACATATGGGATTGTGAAACAAACACCCTTTCGGTAGTACCAATGAAAACATTAGAAAAAATAAACAAAAGCGAGGGAAAAAAGGATAAGAAAAAGAAAAAAGAGTAACAGGTTCAACGCTACCGAGCAAGTTGCAAACCGTTTTTAATAGTATTAAAAAGCAATAAACATAACTCATACTATTAATATTAGTAGACTCAGAAATTTCATTGTTAGTCACACTGAAATTTAGACTAAAGGGTTATTTTTGTTTTACAACAGTAACAATATGACACAGGAAACGGCAATAAAACTATTTAATAACAAGCAAATAAGGACACATTGGGATAACGACCTTGAAAAGTGGTTTTTCTCAATAGTTGATGTAGTGGGGGTATTAACCGAAAGTCCTAATCCACGCAAATATTGGAGTGTATTAAAAACCAGGCTTAAGGCTGAAAAGAGTCAGTTGGCTACAAATTGTAGTCAACTGAAAATGCTGTCTTCTGATGGGAAATACTACATGACAGATGTAGCAGATACAGAACAACTCTTTCGCTTAATTCAATCTATACCGTCACCAAAAGCTGAGCCATTTAAACTATGGTTAGCAAAAACAGGTCGGGAACGAATAGATGAAATCGAAGACCCTGAAATAGGTATTGACCGGTTAATGGAAACATATTTACGAAAAGGCTATTCAACTTCATGGATAAATCAAAGACTTAAAAGCATTGAAGTACGAAAGGAACTAACTGATGAGTGGGAGAATCGTGGGATACAGAAAGGTCAGGAATATGCCATATTAACCGACGAGATAACAAAAGCATGGAGCGGGTTTACGACAAAACAATACAGAAATTTTAAGTCACTTAAAAAAGAAAACTTGCGTGACCATATGACTAATCTCGAATTAGTTCTAAATATGCTTGCTGAGGCAACAACCACGGAAATTTCGAAGGAAAAGAAACCGAAGACATTCAAGGAAAGCCAGAAAATTGCTAAACAAGGCGGAACCATTGCTGGAAATACCCGTAAAGAAATTGAAGCCAAATCAGGAAAGAAAATAGTGACAAGAGAAAATGTAAAACACCTTACCGGGAAAAAGATTAAAAGATCAGACGAATAGTCAACAAGCCCCGCCGCTCCCGCACGAACTTTTCTCACCGCGGATAATTCTTACGTGTGGTATTTATAACCCGGTAACTGCCGGTAGCGATATTGAAACCCGTTCACCATTAAAACAAGGTATGCGAAACTATTTAATACTTATACAAGTTCTTATTTGCCAGTTTGCTTTTGCGCAGGCTTCGGCTGATAAATATCTGTATGCAAAAATAAGTGGCAGTATTGGGATGTTTTACGGGGGCAAATTATCAATGGAATATATTTCGCCTAAAGGGCAGACTTTTGCCATGGCCTTATACAGCCAGATGAGGAAAGCGCCCGGTATTCCTCCGGATTATACATCGCCTTTGGGAATTTTCGGTAAAGCATTATTTTGGAGCCCCGGTTTTGACTATCCGCAGGAAATCCGTAACACGGTATATGTAACAACAGGCAAGGTGATTGCTTTGAACAGTGCCGGCAAAACCCGGTTAAACCTGTCAGGAGGTATTGGGTGCAGCTATTTAAAAACCCCGGTCGATTTCGTGCCTGTAGATCCGGTGGTTACAGCCGAAAATTATACCTATTCAAGCAGTACCGGATACTCTGTTGCATTGGTGCTTAACCCGGTTGTTGATTTTGCCATATGGAAATATTTCGGTTTTTCAACCGGTTTAATCTCCATTATATCCCGCGACCGGGTATCGTGTGGCATCGAGATATCGTACTTGCTTGGGTATGTAAACAGCAGGAAAAAAAATAA
>CAYNVK010000463.1:0-3232 GCA_964400395.1 uncultured Lentimicrobiaceae bacterium
GTTAATGGGAATTGTCATACATTTGCAAATAGCTCATTTGCCTCGGGTTTTTAGTCCGTTGCTTTGCTGATGCAGCGATTTTTTAAAAAGTACGAACCCTTCTGAAAACAAAAATGCTGCACACAATAGAGGCAACGATGTTTCGGAAATATAAATAAAATTCAACCCTTGGAATGTATTTTTAACCAGGCTGATCCCCAGTTCGATGCTGTTCAGGGTATAAACTGCAGACTATCCGTGCTGTTGGGTCTGGATGGTTTTTCGTTCCTGGTTACAGATTCGGTTTCGGAAAAAGTGCTTAGGGTTTCATCCTACAGGTTAAGCCATACCGATGTACAGCCTGCTGAGCCCGGGGTTTGGATGGCCAATGGCAATGATTATTTTGCACAGCTTAAAAAAACAGGTTACACTGGCTTTTTGTGGCCAAAAGTTGATATTGCTGTTGTATCTCCAAAAATTTCAGTAGCTCCTCATTTATTTATGGAGCAGGGGAATGAGCTCGGAATTATTTCGGCTGCTTACCCGGTTTCAGCTAACGAAAAGGTTCTTATTGAACCTGTTTTCGATCTTGGACCTGTAGCTGCCACCCTTGCACCCGCTTATATTTCCGAACATTGTTCAGCCATTTTTCCGGGCTGCCGTATGCGAAATGCTGCTGCTGTTTTTGTGAAAGGTGTCCTGCGCCGGCACTCGCAGTTAATCAGTCGCCAGGTGTTTATCAATGTACATTCGGGCTTTTTCGAGATTACAGTTATACAGGGCCTTCGGTTACTTTACCTCAACGCGTTTAAGTATGCTTCACCATCGGATGTTTTGTATTATGTAATCTTTGTACTCGAGCAGCTTGGATTTGTGCCATCCGAAGAAAAAATTACGCTCCTGGGCGATATTTCAGCAAATTCCACCTTGTTCCTGCAGCTTAAAATGTACTGTGGTTCGCTCAATTTTATCGAAGATCCTGACGAACTTATGTTTGGCGAAGTGTTTGCAGGAATGCCCAAACACAATTACTTTACCTTGTTAAATATACCGATATGCGAATAATTTCCGGAAGTCATAAGGGCCGTGTGCTTCGTCCGCCGGAAGGATTACCGGTGCGCCCTACCACCGATATGGCAAAAGAAAGCCTCTTTAATATCCTCAACAATTATATCGATTTCGAGGAAATCAGGGTTCTCGACTTGTTTGCCGGAACCGGTAATATTTCGCTCGAATTTGCCTCGCGTTACGCCAAATTGGTTTTGGGTGTTGATGTAAACGGTCGTTGTATCGATTATATATCGAAAATGGCTGCTGAGTTTAAATTTAAAAATTTAACAGCCGTCAGGGCCAATGTTTTTGCATTCCTGTCGAGGCCTGCAGGCAGCTACGATGTAATTTTTGCCGATCCGCCATACGATCTCGAAAACCGCGAAAATGTGCCCCGGCTTATTTTCGAATATAACTGGCTGGCCGATGATGGCTGGTTTATCATGGAGCATGATAAATACATCAGCTTTAAAGATCATCCTTATTTCAGCGAAGAGCGCCGGTATGGCAAAATACATTTTTCATTTTTCCGGAAGCCTGGCGCGGAAAATGCTGAAAGCCAGGATTAAATGACAATGGCTTCGGGAATAAATTGATCAATATTGCCACCGTGCTTATGCACCTCACGCACTATAGATGAGGTAACCATCACATATTCAGGCAGCGCCAGCATGAAAACGGTTTCTACATCCGATTCCAGTTTCAGGTTCACCTGTGCCACCCCACGTTCGAATTCAAAGTCGGCTGAAGTACGCAGCCCCCGGAGAATATACGATGCACCTACCTTGTTGCAGAAATCAACAGTAAGGCCATTATAGCTTTCAACGCTCACCTGAGGCAAATCGCTGAAAGTCTGGTTCAGCCATTCAAGCCTTTTTTCAACAGGGAAATAGCCGCTTTTATCGGAGTTAACCCCAACGGCAACAATAATTTTATCGAACAAAGGTATTGCACGCCTCAGGATCGATTCGTGGCCACGGGTAATGGGGTCAAATGAACCCGGG
Source organism: uncultured Lentimicrobiaceae bacterium (assembly GCA_964400395.1). Lineage (GTDB taxonomy): Bacteria > Bacteroidota > Bacteroidia > Bacteroidales > UBA4417 > UBA4417. Next base: position 2,034 of record CAYNVK010000463.1, read on the forward strand.
AAAACTGCAATTTTCATAACGGTGGTTTTGTGCAAAGGTAAACAGATATTTCTAAATTGCTCCTCCGGATAAAAGGGGTAGTCCACATAAAAAAAACAACTGCCGTGATGTACAGCAGTTGTTTCATTAACCTTTCCCGACGTAACGGAATCAGGGCTTATTTATTTTTTCTTTTTTAGCGTAATTATAATCACACCATTTTTCCCCTTTTCGCCATAAAGTGCAGTAGCCGATTCCCCTTTAAGGATATCTATACTCTCAATATTTTCGGGGTTTTTGTTATTCTTAATAAAATCAGGATCATGAACCCCGTCTACTACTACATATGCTTTGTCGAGGTTGCTTTCCGATGAATTTATAATAATTTCGGTTTTATCGCTGCCCGATTGTTTTACAATTTTCTTGGTGCTCACCACAACCACTCCGTTTTTGCCTTTTTCACCATACAGTTCAGTGGCTTTATCACCTTTATAAACATTCACGGTCTCAATGGTTTCTGGGTTTATGTCTTTATCATTAAAATCAGGTTTTTCCACCCCATCAACAATTACAATGGCTTTAATTTTTTCAGTTTTTTCGATAATGGTATCATTTTTTGAACCGGTCTGTTTTGTATTGCCCGATGTTTTTACGGTTACAGTAATCGTATCAGGATTGGCAGCCTGTTGCTGTTGGGTAGCTGCATTCAGGCCGGCAGCCAGTTGTTTTGCCGATTGAAACACGGGTTTTACAATGTTTTCAGGGTTCGAAAAAGCCATAAGCAGGCATGCTGTGAGTGGCAGGAGAACCAATACTTTTAATTGGGCCAGGCGTGGGGTTTTGATTTTCGTCATCATAAGGATTCGTTTTTTAATGAGTGATTTGTTAAAATGATGTGAGATGGTAAATATGGGTCCACCAACGGCCTGGTTAATAAGCAGCACCTGGTATTCTCCTTTTTTATAACCTTGTTTCAGCACTGTTTCATCGGCAAGGTATTCGTGTACTTCCTTCAGCGCGGCTTCGTAAAGCCAAACCACAGGGTTAAACCACTGAACTACCGCTATGAGTTCAACTAGCAGTAAGTCGACATAATGAAGCTGCATGATATGCGATTTCTCGTGTGCCAGTATTTGCTCAACCGCATGTTGGTCGTCGCCGGTTCTGTGAATAAATATCTTTTTAAAATAAGCAAATGGAGTTATGGGATGATCAGTGCA
>CAYNVK010000464.1:0-3225 GCA_964400395.1 uncultured Lentimicrobiaceae bacterium
GGATTGCGGACGCTAATCGAATCAATTTTTGAAAAACCAGGTTTCACATCCGGAATATGTCCGTACTTTCGCAATTCAATTTCAGAAATGGAAATTTATTCTGCACCTTTCTGGCTCAGGGTTTTATATCCCCGGCAACTGTTGTGGCGTGTGCCAACCAGCCGTCGCGAGGTGTTTCTGACCTTCGACGATGGCCCGATACCCGGAGTAACTCCGCTGGTACTCGATATACTGAACCGTTACAACGTGAAAGCTACCTTTTTCTGCGTAGGCGAAAATGTGCAAAAGCACCCCGATGTGTTCTCTCTGCTTAAATCAGGCGGGCATGTTGTCGGCAATCATACCTTTCATCACCTCAAAGCCTGGAAGTCGACCCGCGAAGAATATCTTTCGGATGTGGAACAGGCCAATGCCCTGGTTGGTAGCAGTTTGTTTCGTCCGCCACACGGGCAGTTAAATCGCCGGATTGCTACTCACCTGAAAAGGAAATACAAAATTGTGATGTGGAGTGCCCTCACCGGCGATTATAATCAAAATCTTGATGGCGAACAGTGCCTGGCTCACGCCATCAAACATACCCGCCCGGGTGCCATTATTGTTTTTCACGATAGCCTGAAAGCCCGGCAGCGAATGGAATATGCTTTACCGTTGTATATTGAATATTGCCTAAGCGAGGGTTATTCTTTTGGGATATTGGAGTAGTTTTGGCAGAGAATGGGAGAATGGGCGAGGGGCGAGGGGCGATGGGGAGAATGGGCGATAGGAGAATTGTGACAGAACTTCATAAATCCAATGATCAGGAACACTGAACCCCGTATTACATTTTCCGCCTCAGCCTACTTTTTTACCACAAATTTCCTTGTAACTATTCCTTGCTGAAATCCCAGCCTGAGTATATACACCCCGTCTTTGAGCGAGTTTACATGAATGGTCATACTCGTTTCGCTCGTTTCTTCAGGAAATGTCTTTGTTGATTTTCCGTCGACTGTCGTGATTTCAACAAATTTGAAAGGACCCAGGTTGTGATTTACCGCCAGTTGGTCGGTGGCAGGATTCGGGCTCAAAGTTAGGAATTTGCCTGCCGGAAGGTCTTCAATCCCCAGGGTTACGGAATTATTCGATGAAATAAGCCAGCGTTCCGGATCAAAATTAACTGAGCTTATGCTGAATCCCGGGTTAAAAGGAAATACCTGGCCTGAAGAAAGGTTATTGAACACGATAACTGTATCCTTGCCTTCGCCTGCAAACATGATCGGGACCTGCATTTCGAAAAAGCTTACCGATGGGTGCGACTGGCTCTGGCTGATAGTTACCGTTGCCGAATGATCGGCCGATTGCCCCACATGAACAGTATAGGTCGGGAAGCCTTGCCCATACAGCCAGTCGGCAAAGTATTCGTCCAGGTTTTTATCGGAGGCTGTTTCCATATGTTTCTGAAAATCGGAACTGCGTGCAAACCCGTGCTTGAGTTTCGGATCTTCCAGGTAACTGTTCATGCCTTTAAAAAAGGCTGCATCTCCTATAATCCATCTTAACTGGTGAAGTATTAATGCGCCTTTGCGATACGATAATCGTGAATCGAAAATCCTGTTTACACTGGTGGTATCATCGCAATAAACAGATCCTCCGCTCGAGCCGCATACATAATTGATATTGCTGCGTTTCCATAAGTCCCAGTATTCTTTATCCGTTCTTTCGTACCTCAGTCCGGTAGCATAAGTTGCAAAGCCTTCATTGAGCCAAATGTCGTGCCATGATCCGCAGGTGATCATATCGCCAAACCATTGGTGTGCCAGTTCGTGGGTTATAGTTTCGCGGCTAAATGCGCCTTTGCCCAGGAAAGTCATGGTCTGGTGTTCCATGCCCCCGCCCCAGCCAAACTGGGCTTGTCCATATTTTTCGGCCCTGAATGGGTAAGGGGTGAATATCTCTTCGAACAACTGCATGGCAGGAATGGCTTCCTTGGCATTGTTAACCAGCAAAGCCGAGTCCTCGGGATACACATAATTCAACACTTCCAGCGAACTGTCGGCCGTAACATAATAGTCCGAAAATCGGGCAAAATTGGTGGATGCAATGGCGATAAGGTACGATGCAATCGGGTAGCGGTGTTTCCAGTGAGCAAGCACAGCATTGGGTCCGTAAGATGTTTCGCTGATCAGCAGCCCGTTGCTGGCCACATGGTTCCCTTTGGGTGTAACCACAAACATATCAATCGAATCGATCTTGTCGGTCAGGTCATTTTTTGATGGCCACCAGTCGGAGGCACCGTAAGGCTCCGAAAGTGTCCATAAAGCCCAGGCGCCGGCATGAATTTCGCGGCCAAAAGAGCCAAAACCACTGGCGGTCGGGTCGCCATGATAAAAGATGGTAACCGAATCGAGACTGCCCTGGGCCACACTTTTATCAAATGGAACTGTAACCACATTGCCATTATGGCCTGGGGTTTTCTTTATGCCATGGTAAAATGCCGAATCGGCCGAAAGTGTTTTGTACAATTCAAATTGAATGCTTTCCATGCCTGATTGTGTAGCCACAAAATAGGAAGTTACCGAACCGCTTATCGAATTAATAGCCGGATCGGCAAAAAGAAAAAACCGGTGGTATTTTAGGTCGTAATTATTTACAATCAGCGATTCGTGTGGCTGCAACAGCTTGCTGTAAGCGGCTTTTTCGTGATCAGCGATCTGTTGTAATTCATTGTAAATATGCTTTTCCTGGGCTGCTACACCTCGGGTAATACCGAGCAACAAAAAAAACAGAATATACTTTGCGCTATTCAGCTTCATAAATCAGAAATTATGTGTGTAAAGATACGCAGCATAGTGAGAAGTGTTGTAAAACTGGCTATGAAAATTGTCAATATCAATGAAATTGAGAAAATGTGGAATTTTACCCGGCATCACAGGCCTGGTATTTTGTTGAAAATCCTGAACTGTTAATTTCTACGATAGGTAAATTGAAATACCTGCTGTGGAAATTTATTTTTCCTGACTTCTGACGCCTTTTTTTTCAAAATATAAAATGTAGTATTTTGTATATTAATACATTATGATCGATAAAATTTAATTATACCGCACTACCTGCAAATAAAATCCTCTTTTAAGGAACATTCTTCATTAGGTAATGGATATGACACAACAAGAGTTTGGTAATACTCAAATGATTATTTGAATTTCCAGATGATTAGACATTCGTTATAGATTCAATTCTTTGTTCTTTTGT
>CAYNVK010000465.1:0-3205 GCA_964400395.1 uncultured Lentimicrobiaceae bacterium
CCAAAGAGCAACACTCAGCCTACATAAAGCAGGAAGCTGCCAAGCTGGGATTTGCCGCCTGCGGAATTGCCCCTTCCGAAATTTTACATGAAGACGCTACACATCTGGAAGCATGGCTTCAAAACGGATTTCAGGCAGGGATGGGATACATGGAGCGAAACCACGAAGTGCGGGTAAACCCGGCATTGCTTGTTGAAAATGCGAAATCGGTTATTGTATTCCTGTATAATTATTCGCCGGCACAATGGATGCACGAAACCTCGCCTTACCTGGTTTCGGCTTATGCCTATGGTAACGACTACCACGATGTTATTCGCGAAAAACTGAACGAACTGATCCGGAAACTGAAAGAACAGGTTCCCGGCATAGCAATACGCGGGTTTGTGGATTCGGCCCCGGTGCTCGAAAGAGCCTGGGCTACCAGGGCCGGGCTGGGCTGGATCGGCAAAAACAGCATGCTGATCAGCAAGAGAAACGGTTCCTTTTTTTTTATCAGCGAACTGATTACCGACCTGGAACTTGAATACGACAAACCAATGGGTGGTAACTATTGCGGCGATTGCAGCCGGTGCATCGATGCATGCCCTACTCAGGCCATTACCGATCTTAGCGTGATTGACGCAAACAAATGCATTTCGTACCTCACCATCGAAAACAAAGGTGAAATCAACCCTGATTTTAAAGGGAAATACGACAAATGGATATTTGGCTGCGATATCTGCCAGCAGGTCTGCCCCTGGAACCGGTTTTCGACTCCCCACCATGAACCGGCCTTCGAACCACCTTCCGGATTAATGGAGTTTACAGGTGCCGACTGGGAACAAATGGGCCAGGAGCAGTTTAAAAGTATATTTAGAAAATCAGCAGTAAAAAGAGCTAAATTTGCCGGCCTGAAACGGAATATCGATTTCCTTTCGGGAACAGATTAACAGCTGGTCCAGGTTTCAGGTTACGGCACCCGGCACCGCGAAACCCTGACACCAATCATAATTTAATAAACTAAAATATCTATCCTTCGCATGCAACCACAGGAAAAACCATTACAAGTTGATATCCGATCCGAAATAGGTGAATTAGAAGGTGTTATCATCCATACACCTGGTCCTGAAGTGGAGAATATGACGCCCGACAGTTCGCGTAAAGCACTTTACAGCGATATACTGAACCTTTCGGTAGCGTTAAAAGAATTTAACCAGTTTAAGGGTTTCCTGTCGAAAGTTACTAAGACCTTCGAGGTAAAGGACCTGCTTTCCACAGTAATCCAGAACCCTGAGCACAGGTCGGAATTACTGAAAGCCATTGCAGCAAGAGAGCGGCTCAACGAATATACGTTAGCTGAACTGATGGACATCAGGCCCGAAAAGCTTTCGACCCTGCTGATTGAAGGCGTTGAGATGCGCAAGGATAATCTTACCCGCTTTTTATCAAAAGACAGGTATTCCATTCAGCCCCTGCATAACTTTTTCTTTACGCGCGATGCCTCGGTAGCGTTGCTTAATAAAGTGCTGATCAGCAGGATGTACAGCCGTATCCGCGATCGCGAATCCATCATTATGGATGCTATTTTCCGCAACCATCCTGATTTCGGGGTAACGACCATTCAACCTGAGCAAAGCAAGCATTTCTGTAATGAGTTCAGTTTCGAAGGCGGTGATTTCCTGGTAGCCAGGGAAGATATCCTGCTTATCGGAACCGGCACGAGAACAACATCGCAGGGCATCGATTTTATACTGGAATATTATAAGGAGAAAAAAGTACAGCGGCACATCATCGTGCAGGAACTGCCTTACACCCCTGAATCGTTCATACACCTCGATATGGTATTTACCCTCCTCGACCGGAACCAGTGCATGGTGTACGAACCGCTCATCTTACAACCTAACCGTTATCTTACCATCCATATCCACATCGACAATGGCAAGGTAAAATCGATAAGGGAAGTTGAAAATATTCCGGCTATTCTGAAGGAATTGGGCATGGAAGTCGAAACCCTGTATTGCGGGGGCAGGCGCGACAGCATGATACAGGAGCGCGAGCAATGGCACAGCGGGGCTAACTTTTTTGCAGTGGCGCCCGGCAAAGTGCTTGGCTATGGCCGCAATGTAAATACCATCGAAGAAATGAACCGCCACGGATATGCTGTTATTAAAGCCAGCGATGTGGTTAACAACAAGGTCGACATCAACAGCTACAACAAATATGTTGTAACCATCGACGGATCAGAACTTTCGCGCGGTGGCGGCGGATGCAGGTGCATGACCATGCCCGTGAAGCGGAAGGCTGTGGATTGGTAGTTGTGAGGGGGAGAAAAGGAGAAGGGGAGAATGGGTGAAATGGTGAGAGGATGAAATATAAAGAGTCAGATAACTGGAGATTAAGGGGAAATTTGATGACCGTAAAACTTATTTCGCGCCCCAGCTGAACCCGTCAATTTTCAATCCCGCCAGCGACAATGCCTTGTTGGTTACTGTTGCCACAAGCTGATCCATGGTTTCGGGGCGGCTGTAAAATGAGGGTGTGGCCGGACAAATGATGCCTCCGGCTTCGGTAACAGTTTTCATATTATTGATGTGGATAAGGCTCAAAGGCGTTTCGCGGGCCACCAGTATCAGTTTGCGGCGTTCCTTCAGCATAACATCGGCTGCACGGGTCATCAGGTCGTTCGAAACTCCGGATGCAATACGCCCCAGGGTTCCCATGCTGCACGGGCAGATAATCATAGCATCAAAACCTGCCGAACCCGAAGCTACCGGCGCATAAAAATCATTTTTCTGATAGCAGGTGAATGGAAACTTTTCGTAATCGGTATTGCCCAGTTCGTATTGCCACACGCCTTTGGCTGTATCCGAAAATAAAACCGCAACCTCCTGCAACTGATCGCTGATATTCAGTAGCGTTTCGAGCAGCACCCTTGCATACACAGAGCCACTGGCACCGGTAACGCCAACAACTATTTTAATTTTACGATCTTCCATGTTATTCGTTATGATTCATGCTTTATGTTAAATTTTCACTAATAAACGACAAAACGAGTTAAAATACTGATAAACAAGTAATACCTCACCCCGACCCCTCTCCATGAGGAGAGGGGCCACATCTCCCGTCAGTTAAGCTTTTTAGCATAACTTTGAATTTTTAGTCGGTCAATATTGTTAAATTTTATAACTCAGGAACAACAAAAGGCAATCGTTGTACTGCCCGTGGT
>CAYNVK010000466.1:0-3195 GCA_964400395.1 uncultured Lentimicrobiaceae bacterium
CTTTCACCTTGTTTGCGCTTTTCCCGCAGTGGCTCAATAAAATGCCCAAATCGGGTGGCTGGCTGAACTCGGTAAAAGTTGTGCTTGGCTTTATTGAACTGGCCTTTGCGCTTAAATTTTTAAATATCCCCGATCAAACTTACCATTGGGGCATCCTCGATCGTGAAATATACCTGGGTTTCTGGATTGTTATATTTACCATGATGGGATTTTACCTGCTGGGCAAAATCAAATTCCCGCACGACAGCGACTACCCGGTGGTGAAGTCGTTCCCGAGGTTGATCCTCATAATCGCTACTTTTACATTTGTAATTTACCTGGTTCCGGGCTTATGGGGTGCGCCACTCAAAGGCATATCCGGATGGTTACCTCCCATGGAAACCCAGGATTTCGACGTTTCAGCCATCGTTCGCGATAACGCCGGCAGCGGAGGAGCAGCGGCAAAGGGAAATATTGCCGAACCTCCGAGTTACAGCAACACCGCGCTCAAAATTCCGCATGGGTTAAAAGGGTATTTTGATTACGACGAAGCACTTAAAGCATCGAAAGTACTCAACAAGCCGGTTTTTGTGGATTTCACCGGACATGGATGCACCAATTGCCGCGAAATGGAAAACCGGGTATGGAGTGACCCCGAAGTTCTGAAACGCCTGCGCGAAAACTTTGTAATTGCCGCATTGTACGTGGATGACAAAGTGATTGAAATGCCTAAAGAGCAATGGTATACCAACAAGGCAGGCCGCGAGGTAAAATTGCTGGGTAAGAAAAACGCCGAGATACAGATTGAAAAATTCGGCGCCAACGCACAGCCGTTTTACGTGATACTTGATGCCCAAGGCAACCTGCTGATTCCACCACATGCCTACGATCTCGACATTGCATCTTATATAAAATTCCTCGACGAAGGCGTTGCTGCTTTCAATAAAAATGGATTAAAATAAGTTTTTGAACTGCGATATTTTAAAAAAAACCGGCAATATTTTTATTGCCGATTTTTTTTTATGGTATTGATAATGATGCTGATGCAAAGGTTTGTGGCTTTGTTTCCAAAATATTAAGAAAAATAAATAGGCAGGCGATAGAATTGTGGCACAGGCTTTGCTTGATACTTTATAACAGTATGCCTAAAGCAACTGGTATAAAAGGATCAAATAAATAACTACTAATTCTTACTGCCATGAAAAAGATAATTTTTTTCCTGCTCCTTTCGATGGTTGTTGTAATGAGTGCCGAAGCTCACAAACACAAAAACAAAAACACCCATATAACCATTTCGATACAGAATTTCTACGACGAACTTTCACCGTATGGTGACTGGATTTACTCACACGATTACGGATACGTCTGGCGTCCGTATTTCGATAACCCAGAAGCTTTCAGGCCTTACTCCTCAGGCGGGCACTGGGTTTACACCAGTTACGGCTGGACCTGGGTTTCGGATTACAACTGGGGATGGGCTACATTTCACTATGGCCGCTGGGATTTCGACAATTACCTGGGCTGGCTCTGGATACCAGGGTACGAATGGGCTCCTGCCTGGGTAACCTGGGGTGAGTACGACAACTACTGGGGCTGGGCTCCAATGGGACCAAACATCTACGTACAAACTAACTGGTATGCTCCTGATCCCTGGTGGACTTTCGTACCCCGAAACCACTTCTGCTCCAACAACTGGAACCGGTATATTTACAACAGGCCTGTACATGTTACCCACATCACACACATAACTAATGTGTACGTTGATAACAACAATGCGCACAACGGCCGGAACTCCTGGTACAACGGCCCCCGGGTTAGTGATGTTGAAAGATACAGCCGCGAAAGAGTACGTACCATTGAGGTTGTTGATAATCAGAGAGCTGATAACACGGGAATCCGCAACGACAGGCTGAATGTTTACCGCCCTGAAGTTAAAAACGATCGCAGCGAATCGCGTCCTTCGGAGTACCGCAATGTTGAACAGGCAAGAACAGGGAGAAAAATTGAACAGACCAATGCCCGTTCGAACGATCCTGGCGCCAGCCGCACCCGCTCCAACATGGAACAATCGCGCAACCAGGCAAAACATCAGTCAGCCAACACGCCAAACCGGCAAAGCAGCACCGAACAACGTGGTTCCTCCAACACCTCAAACGACAGGAATACCGAAATGAGAAACGGGCAAACAACACCGACCCGTAACAGTTCATCAAATGATTCGCGAAATGGTTCCGTAAACAGGGAATCGCAATCCGATCAGCGCATGGGCCCACAGGTTTATCCTGAAAAGAATTCATCCCGTTCTTCTTCCGAATCGCAAAAAGGATCAGGTAACAACGAACGTAGCCGGGAAAATGAAAAAAGCAAAGCTGCTGCTGATAACAACCGGAATAACAACAGTTATAACCAGCCCCGCAGCAGCTCGCCCGACCTGAACAAAGTGTACAGTAATCCTCAGCGCGAACAAGGCAGCACATCCCGCTCAACGGCTCAGCCGGCTCGCGAGCAGAAACAAAAGGAAACGCCTTCCACAAATAGCCGGGGCGAAAGTTCCGAAAGAAAACAGGCTGCTAAAGAAGATCGCAACCAGGGCGAACGCAGCCGGAGTGCTGAAAGTAGTGAACGCGGTTCCACTCCAAATAATGAACGCAGATAATGATAAGTGAAGTGAATGGTAAAAAAGTTGCAGAAATTTCTGCAACTTTTTTTGTTTCAGCGGCTTTTATTACTCCCGTCGCCATCACAAGCTATGCAGTGTGTGAAAGAAAAAATGTATTTTTAGCATTCAAAAACTCCAGTTATGAATCCGGCTTACCTGCACATCCTTACCAATCATTTCCCGATCGTAGGAATAATCATTGGAACACTGTTATTAATTTCAGGCATGATTCTAAAAAATGAGGGAATCAGGCTTAGTGGTTTAGGGACTATTATTTTTGCTTCCGTTATGGCTATAGTGGCTGATCTTACAGGCGACCCGGCCAAGGATGCCTTACGTAACCTGCCGGGAATATCCGAAAGCCTGATTAACCGGCACGAAGATATAGCATCTGTTTCCATGTTCCTGATGATACCCGCCGGTTTGCTTGCAGCGTTAACAATTTATAGTATCATAAAAAAGGAGCGCTCCGTTAAGTTCCTCACTATTATTACCCTTGCTCTTGCGCTGGTAAGTTGCGCGGTTATGGGTTATGTGGGGCACACCGGCGGACAAAT
>CAYNVK010000467.1:0-3193 GCA_964400395.1 uncultured Lentimicrobiaceae bacterium
GTATAAAAGACTACAATGAATGGGCGAACGAATGTTCGAAAAACGCCGATTCAGCATCCAAAAAGATTTTCGAGGCATTGGTGGATGACGAAGAACGTCATTACGATCAATTTGATAAGGAAATGGAAAACCTCGTGAAATTTGGCGATAATTACCTGGCTCTGCAATCCATTGAGCGAAGTAAAAGTGTGGCAGCCGGAAGACCGATAGAATAAGTATCTGAAATTCACGATTAAAATAAAACCAGGCTATCCAGCTGTTCACAGTCGGTATAACCTGGTTTAACGGTTTCAGCGTTTAGTAATCAAATTTACTGATTGTAAAATATTATTAAATCCTATTTATCAAAACTCCTTTTCACTTTTAATATCTTCTAATTTCCCCTATTTAAATAATTTGAGTTCCGTATAAGGTTTTTCCTTTTCTTTTGGTTTGACTGGCCGGGTTCAAATCGGAGAGGTCAGGTTTACCTTCGTTTACCCATGCCGTGTACCAGAAATTTGCTGTTGTTAATATTGCCAAACGCATTTGATGTTCAACCATACCTTTTAATTTCTGATTGTATTGATTAGCGTATTCTGCCGAATGAAAAGAGCCATTAAATTTATTTATTACAACATTGCCTGATGCGTCTTTTGAATAAATAGTATCAGCTGAAAATTACTTCTTTAATTCTTTATCTGCCAGTAATAAAGCATCAACCAACAAATGCGAGGCATTAATCATTCGCCAGGTTTCTTTTAGTATTTCATTAATATAAACTGCTTCACCAATATAAAAATTGTAACTATCCCCAAACATTTCGGGTAAGTGCGATTTCCAAAAAGCATATATCCCTTTCTGGTTGGTTAACTGCCCATCATGGTTTGCCGATGTATTCAAGGGCATATGTGAGTCTCCAATGTAATGCCCGACATCAGCAGCCAGAAACAAAATTTCGGTTTTCCTTTTTTCTTTAAATGCTTTTGTAAGTTTATCCATCATCTCCTCGATGTACCAGGGCAATATTCCGTTTTGCAATAAAACTTTTCTTCGTACTTCTTCTTAGCATCTGATAATGTTGCTGGCAAACTATCTGCTGATCCGAAATTTTCCAGGTCAATAAAATGCCTGGGATTTTCCGCTTTGTCATTAATGGTATATTTTCGAAGGTCAGGCACAGTTGATTCCTCAGTATATAATCAATATGGTTATAAAAAAAAAGACAGTAAAGGATTTGGTAGAGCCAGAACCGCTGCTCTGTTAATATGCGCATGTCCAAATGTTCCCCAGGAAAGCAAAATGGGAATCAGCAATATAAAACCATAAATTCTGAATCTTTTAATTTATTGCAAACATTTTTTTCATTCCTGCGACTGCTATTTGGTAATACTTATAATTGGTTTGCCGATACTTGCATTAGGAGCCATTATATTCAATAATGCAGCTATGGTTGGAGCTATATCAGTTATATCTATCGACGCAGAAGTATAACCAGGCTTAATACCCCACCCATACCAAAGTAGAGGTACGTGGGTGTCGTAGCTGTATGTTGTGCCGTGTGATGTTCCTGTATGCGAATAATCATCAAGCCATTGAGGTTCGAGTAATATGGCAACATCGCCCGAACGCTTGATATAAAATCCATTTTGAATCAACGCGGCAGAATTGTTTTTCAAAGCCACTCCATTTAGCTGATCGGAAGTATAAGCATTGGCTACTCCTTTAAAAGTTAATGCAAGTGAAACAATATCTTCGGCCAGGCCTTTCAGGTTAATGTTTTTCTGTTTAATCAGTGAATGGTTTAAATATACCTGATCATTAATTATTTTGGAAACCAGGCTGGTATCATTGTATGTTTTAACCAGATACTTCTTTAATGAATCAGAAAACACTTTGGAACTGAAGTACCCTGCATTCATTTTTAAATCCATCAATTGTGACGGCACATAGGCTGCGGCATGGTCAGCGGTTAAGAAAAGAAGGAAACCATCCTTACCATAGCTTTTTTCGAGAGCTGTTATAATCTCCGCAATGTCGCGATCTAATCTCAGATAAGTATCTTCAAGCTCTACGGATTGTGGTCCCATTTTATGCCCTACATAATCAGTGGATGAAAAACTGATTGCAATGAAATCAGTATAACTGCCTTTCCCCAAATTTTCTGCTTTTAATGCAGCCAGGGCAATGTCTTTTACAATCGAATTTCCAAAAGGTGTTGAACGCAATACTTCGTAATCTGTTGTTGAAAACATGCCAGGCAGATTATGCGGAAATACAGGCTTTGTTTCACCTCTGTATACACCTTCATATGGATTATCATCATTTGCGCTTTCGGTATATTGCTGAATTGGCAATAATGTATTCCATGGTTTGGATAAATATGTATCAGCAAGACGCTGAGCATTAAAATCATTTACCCATCCAGGCAACTCCTTTGTGTAAAAAGTTGAGGTAATAAAGTTTCCCGATCCTGAATCAAACCAATAAGATCCGTTCGATAAATGGCCTCCTGGCAAAATTGCCGACCTGTCTTTTAATGAAACAGCTATCACCCTTGATTTCATATTTGAAAAAAGCCTGAGCTCATCACCAATTGTTGAGGAAAGCATATTACGTGGCGACATTTTACCTGATCTTTCCGATTGACTTCCGACAGTTTGCACAGTTGGATCATCAGTTACATATATCTCTTTTCCTGATTCCCTTACAAACCAATTATTTCCGACAATACCATGATAGGCTGGCGTAGTTCCTGTATAAATGGAAGCATGACCGGGCCCTGTGTAGGTAGGCGCATAATTGTAATTTGTATTCTTACAGTTAAATCCCAGGTTGAGCAGTTTTTTAAACCCATTCTCCGAAAATTTATTGTAGTATTTAGCCAAATAATCGTATCGCATCTGGTCAACTACGATGCCTACTATCAATTTAGGTTGTACGGTTGGTTTTGTGGTTGTTGGTTTTATGTTAGTCTGGGCACTAAGCGATAAGCATAGGAATCCAGAAATAAAAATTGCTAATATTTTCATTTTGATTGTTTTTGGATTTAGTTATTTAAAAAACTATTGTTTAGAATAGAGAGTTATAAAAGCAATTAGCAAAATCACTTTTCTGACACAGTTTTTTCATACACCTTCCCAAACCGATCTGTTACCTGCACCTTAATTTTCGAATGAGGAGTATTAATTTTAGCTTTAAAAAGATGATGGGT